>JAFCZZ010000246.1 GCA_019314085.1 Deltaproteobacteria bacterium
CAGCCTTCGGCAAACCGCTGGGAGCCTTTCAGATCACCATGCAGAAGCTGACCGAGATGGCGGTCAGGACGGAGGCCCTGAGAAACCTCGTCTACAAGGCCGCGTGGTCGGTAGACGCGGGCAGGCCCGATTTTCACCTGGGGGCGATGGCCAAATACTACGGGGGACAAACCGCCGTATTCTGCGCCAATGCCGCCGTTGAGATCCACGGTGGATACGGTTATATAGAAGAGTACCCGGTCCAGAGGTGGTACCGGGACGCCAAGATACTCGAGCTGTATGAAGGCACAAAGGAGGCCGAAATACTGACCATAGGGAGGGTCCTGCAATCCCGATAGAGGGGATCCGATGGTCCCTGCCTAGCGTCGAAAATACCGGGGATGCCCGGTGAAAATAACCGATTACGCATAGCTCAATATGTGTGGCGGTGTATCGATAGTTCACGGTATGTGGTTGATTTCGTAACAATGGGAATCTTCTCAGAAAAAATGTACACTGATTTATTTCTATTTTCAATAGAGGCGCTTTGCATAAATATCTGAAAAATAAGAGGTTTGCGTAGGACGCACCCATAGATGTCTTACAGCAGGCACGCGGGTTGAGCGGAGATTACGAGGAGGGGTCATTCCCGAATGGGAATCGGCTGAAACTGAATAGAAAACAGTTGGCTGGCATGCAACTTGCGTTGGCCAAGATGAACGTAGGGATGTGTCTGCCGGCATGGTACTCACCGGCACGATAAGAGGAGAAGCGGGGAGAACAGATGATCGATTCGGACAAAGAAGATCGTTGTTTTCAAGACTCTTCTGACACCAGAGCTGCACGAGGGGACAGCGGAAAGAATCCCGGGGAGGGTACCGCCCACGACACACGGGAGGAGATGGAGGGAAAGTTTCTCCTGCCGCCACCTTTGTTCAAACACCGCGAGCTTACAAAGATACCCAAGTCCGCTCCCAGGATAGACAAGCGGAAGCTGACCAATATTATCAATCACCTCAATTTCACCGACGGATACCTCTGGGCCCACCTGAAAGATCCCCGGCATGAAGAGGACATCTTTATACACGCCTATCCCCAGCCATGCATGGGAGAGACGATCACCTGCCGGTGGTCTAAGGAAAACATGACGGGGTTTGAATACCACCGTTTCCTGAATCTGGTGCTTGATGACGGCATGTCGGTAACCGTAGTGCCGGTAAAACTGCTGAATATCAACAAGGAACGGTTTACGATTCAGATGCCCGATACGGGGTACGTCCTTGGAAAGCGACAGGCACGACGATTTCCCTGTCAGGGGGTTACCGCCGAGCTTAGTCAGAGCGGTTTCCTTGCCAGGGGTGAACTGCTGGATTTCAGTCCCCTTTCTTTCCGTATCAGGGTCGCCCCTTGTCTTGACGGGTCCTTTCACTGGCTGAACCCGGATGAACCGATTACCCTCACGCTCTGCCAGGGCCAAAAGATCATTTTTTCAGATCCCTGCCGGTTTATTGATCAGACGAGCAGTATGTCCGTAAAGGAGATCGTGCTCGCTCCCCTTACGAACCAGTTTCACCGCTTCAGGGGTAGAAAGATACGCAGCCCCCGTGTGCAACTGGCGCCATCGTCCAGTATCAGTTTCAAACATCCCTTCTCCGGGAAAAGGGTGCAGCGCGACATACATGATATCTCTGTCACCGGATTCGCGGTGCATGAACGGGACGATGAATGTGTGCTGGTTCCGGGCATGATCATCCCCCAACTCAACATCAACTGCTCAGGCGCTGCGGCGTTGCCATGCACCGCACAGGTTGTATATCGTCGAAAAGAAAAGGGTGGTCTGTTCCGCTGCGGTATGGTTATCCTGGATATGGATGTTACCGCGTATGGGAAACTGAGCAACATACTGGGCAATGTCGTAGATCCGAACGTCCGCGTCTCCGAAGAAACAGATATGGATGCCCTGTGGAAGTTCTTTTTCGAAACCGGCTTTCTCTATCCCAAGAAGTACCACCTCATCGAATCCCACAGAAACACCTTCAAGGAGACGTACCGCAAGCTCTATCAGGACAATCCGGAAATTGCTGAACACATGGTCTATCAGAGAAACGGACAAATATACGGCCATGTCTCCATGGTAAAGGCGTATGAACGGTCCTGGATGGTACACCACCTTGCCGCACGACAGGACCCGGGAACCAACAAAAATACAGGGATCCCCCTGTTGAGACAGATCATAAACTACTTTGAGGGATTCTACCGACTGCCAGGCTTTAACATGGACCACTGGATCTGTTACTACCGTCCTCAGACCAGATTCATGGATATGTTCTTTGGTGATTTTGCACGGCATCTCAGAAACCCACGGGCCTGTTCACTGGACACCTTTGCCTACAAGAACTATCCAACTACATCTCCCCAGGGGTCTCTTCCGGACGGATGGCTGTTGAAGAAATTCTCACCCCCCGATCTGTTCGAGGTTGAACGTTTCTACAGAAATCATGCCAATGGACTGCTCCTGGATGCCCTGCGTCTCGGGACTGCGGAGTCAGACAGCGACTCATTAGAAGAATTATACAAGCGTAACGGGTTCACGAGAAGGTGGAAGGTATATTCGCTCATGCATGCGGACGAACTGAAGGCCGTTCTGATCGTAAATCAGTCGGATCTCGGTCTGAACCTTTCCGAACTCCTCAACGGCATCAAGATCATAATAACCGATCCGACGGGATTGCCCTGGGATATATTGTCCAGCGCGGTCACCCGGCTGACGGGAATATATGAGGTTGAAAAAATCCCCCTTCTCGTATATCCTCACACCTATATGGAGGACAACGGCATACCTTATGAAAAGCAGTATATAATGTTCGTCATGGATATGCAGCACGGAAAAGATTTTCTGGATTACCTGAAGGGGCGACTGAAGGCGAAAATCCGATTCCTCATCAAATTCCTCATCAGAAAGTATCTGAAAAAATGAGCGACACTCCGCTTTACAACATAAGGAACATAAAAATCTTTATAGAATATATAAAGGAACATTATCCCGGGGCAGATATCGATCTCATTCTGGAATACGCGGGAATTGCCACTCACCAATTGGAGGATGAGGGACACTGGCTTACACAGAGTCAGATTGATCGCTTTTTCGAGATCACCGTGCGCGAAACGGATAACCCCTATATTGCCCGAGAAGCGGGACGGTATTCCATTATCTCCAGGGCGGGTTTGCCCATACAGCAATACGCCCTCGGTTTTATCACCCCCGCGACCGCCTATGCGGTTATGGAGAAATTATACAGCCAAGTAAGTCTCGCATGTACACTCACCACAAAGCGACTCAGCAATAATAGCATCGAAATAACCGTAACCCCCAAAGAGGGCGTCGTCGAGAAACCATACCAGTGCGAAAACAGGACAGGGATATTTGAGGCCGTGGGCAAGATGTTTACAAACGAGCTGGCCGAGATTGACCATCCCACCTGCATACACAGAGGGGACAGCGTCTGCACATATATTATCACCTGGAAGCAAACCCCTTCACTCATATGGAAGCGCATCCGTAACTATGCGACCGTCTTTAGTGTCATAGCATTTCTTGGTCTCTTCTTCATAATGCCGCTCCTGCATTGGGCAGTCCTGGCAATGGCATGCCTTCTTCTTACGACAGGTATGTACGCCTATTCGGAACATCTGGAAAAAAAAGAAGTCAGTTCAAAGCTCAGGAGCGACAGCGAAACGGCCAGCGATCTTTTAGAGCAGACCAACGCCCGATACAATAATGCCCTCCTTGTCCAGGAGATAGGGCAGGGAACATCCAGCATGTTGAATATCGATCAACTCCTCTCCTATACCATGGAGGTTCTCCAGAAACGTCTCGACTTCGACCGGGGAACAATCATGCTCTGGACAAGCCCGGATCTCTCGGACCTTTTGTCGTGGCCTTCAGGGAACAGAGACCCTTTCTGATAGACAATATCGATAAAATCAAAGAGGAGGTTACACCGAAGACACTCGAATTCATGAAACTGCTGGGGATCAAATCGTTTGTCTGCGTTCCGATAATATATGAGGGGAGGTCGGAGGGGGTACTGGCGGTGGAAAACCTGCAATCAAAGAAGCCCTTCAGCCAGAGCGACATAAGCATTCTCATGGGGATAGCGCCGCAGATCGGCATCAGTATGAACAACGCCAGGACATACCAGGAAATCAGGCAGAGCGAGGAACGGTTCAGGGCCCTGGGGGAAAACGCCCCCGATATTATCTACACGTTGGATGCCGACGGGGCATTCAACTATATCAATCCCGCATGGGAGAACATACTGGGGTACAAAAAGAAAGAGGTCATCGGGCGGTATTTTATTGATTTTGTCAGGAGGAAGGATATAGGCCGTTTTGAACGGTATCTGGACCAGGTAAAAAACGACAAGGAAACAGTCACAGGTTTTACGGGCGTGATTCTCACCAGGGACGGGGGAGAGCGTCTCTTTAACATAAGCTGTTCTCCAAACCTTGGACCGACAGGCGAAGTGATCGGGGCGATAGGCACCATAAAGGATATTACCGAACTTGAAAGGCACGTTGAGGTTTTGGAGGCGGCCCTTCAGAGCACCATTGACGCCATGGCGGTCATTGTTGAATCAAAAGATCCATACACATCCGGCCACCAGAAGAGGGTAATGGATATAGCCGTCGCCATCGCCGAAGAGATGGGCCTTCCTGAAGACAAGATTAACGGCATCCGTATGGCCGCCATGATACATGATATCGGGAAAATCAATGTCCCGGCGGAGATCCTCAACAAGCCCGGGAAGCTGTCCGACATCGAATTCAAGATAATAAAAACACATCCCGAGGCGGGCTTCAATATCCTTAAAAATATTGAATTCATGTACCCGGTCGCCCAGATCGTCCGCCAGCACCATGAAAAAATGAACGGGTCAGGATATCCATGGGGGCTTCGCGGCGATGATATATTGATAGAATCAAGGGTCATAACGGTTGCGGACGTGGTGGAGGCCATGGCAACCGACAGGCCGTACCGACCATCTTTGGGAGTGGTCGAGGCGTTGAAAGAGATAGAACAGGG
>JAFCZZ010000247.1 GCA_019314085.1 Deltaproteobacteria bacterium
CTCGGGCACCGCGGACGGGAACAGGTCGACCCTGCTCGTCCCCAGCGTCACTTGCCTTATCCTCAGCCTCTGCCTGATCTGCTCCTTGGATAGTCCCGACATCGTCACTCACCTCCCGCGGCGGCCTCCTCGAGGCTCACCGGCGCGACGTTCCAGTCCCTCCTCAGCGTGCCACCGAGGTCTATTGGCCTGTCGCCGAACCCGACGGTGAGGAACTTGGCCGGCACCGCCCTCGTGGCTATCTGCCTGATGAGCTTCGGGTGGGTGTCGGTTCTGAGGATCTGGAACCAGTAGACGGAGAACGTCAGGTTGAGGACGGGCTGGTGGGCCCTCTCGCCGTCCGCGTTGTAGAACTCCGCCCCGAGGTGCTGCCCGGGGGGTATCACGTACTCGACGTAGTTGGTCGGCTCGTCGTAGGGGCTCTCCGCGGAGCTCACGTACCCCACGTTGTCCCCGTCGGTCGGCCGGATCGGGTCTATGCTGGGGAACTTGCCCGGCACGCTCTGCCCCTCGGGGAACCGGGGGTACATGTTGATCTGGCTGGGCCTTATCCCTATCCCGCCGTGCAGAATCCACGGGAACCCGGAGTTGGTTGAGGTGTCCAGGTAGAGGATGTCGTTCTCCGTGTTGCGGGGGTCCCTGAACCTGAGCTCCGACTGGTACCCGCCCGCCGCTATGTCGACGGCGTTGCCAGCGGAGTCTATGAGGGGGTAGGGCGCGTACTTGCATATCCTCCTCCTGACAACCCTGCCGAAGACCATCCCTTCCCTGAACTCAAGGGCGAAGAGGTAGTTCGGCTCAAGGAAGCACTCCATTATGGGGCGTACGCCTTTCATGTTTTCGTCCCCTTTTGTGTTCTGCGGGGAACTCTCCCCCGGCGACTTAAAAGCCTTTCCGTTTTTTATTCCTCGGAATCCCCCGGTTCCCAAGAATAACTATATATATTCAACGGATAATGGGAAAGGATGAGGAAGAAACGATGGGGAAGAAGCGGAGGCTGCCCACCGACGGCTACGCCCCTCTTACGCTGACGTTCGAGGAGGGGGGGAAGGTGAAGCTGCTGGCGAGCCTGGACTTCCCCCCGGAGACCGTGCCGGCCGAGAAGCGGGTGCGCCTCAGGGTCGAGGGGTTCGGCGGGCGCGTCAGGTTGCTGGACCGGCAGATGAACGAGCTAAACCCCGAGCTTGCGACGGCGGTCCCCTTCCGTTCGTTCGCTCCCCAAAGGCCAAGGGCGAGGCCGGGGCCCAGGAAGCCGAAGGCCAGAAGGGTGTTCCCGACCTCCATCGCGTACCTGTCCACCCTGCCCCGCGAGCGATGCGGCGTGGCCACCTACACGGACTGGCTCGCCAAGGCCGTCTCCAAGCACTACCACGTCGGGATCTTCAGGAACATCCGCGCCGGGGTCCCCGAGGACGCCCTCATCCACGCGCAGTGCGAGTTCGGCATCTTCCAGGACTGGCGGGACCTCGTGTCGGAGGAGTTCGAAGGAAATTACAAAATCTGCACCATCCACACTGTTCTCCGCGACCCCCACCCGTTCCACCTCGAGTACTACCAGGCCCTGGACGAGGAGTACGACGCCTTCATCGTCCACACCGCCCTGGGCAAGCAGTGGCTATCGCGGTACGTCTCTAAGCCGGTCTACCTCATCCCGCACGGCTCCCTGCTGTGGGATCCGATCCCGCGCGACGAGGCCAGGAAGAGGCTCGGGCTGCCCCTGAACGCGGAGATCGCGTTCGGGTTCGGGTTCGCGGCGGAGACGAAGGGGTTCGATGAGGCGATAGAGGCCGCGGGGAGGATAAAGCGACCGAAGTTCAGGCTCGTGGTATCGGGCTCCCCCCACGGGATCCTCAGGAAGCACACCGAGCGCGAGATCAGGAGGCTCAAGCGCATGGCCGGAAAAAACGCGATGGTGCTCGGTCGCTACCTTGGCGAGGACGAGATAAACCTCTGGGCGTCCGCGTCCGACGTGCTGGTCTTCAACTACAAGACCCCCCCGTTCGTCGCCTCGGCCTCCGGGGCGCTCAAGCGCGTGCTCGCGGCGGGCAGGCCCATAGTCTGCGTCGACGACAACCGCCTGGAGGAGCTCGTGGCCGGCCAGCACGCGCTGAAGTTCAGGGCCGGGGACCTGGACGAGTTCGCCCACGCGATCGAGGTGCTCCTCGAGGACAGGGAGATCGCCGAACGGCTGGGCAGGAACTGCAGGATCCTCGCGGAGCAGACGAGCTGGGACAGGGTGGCCGAGAGGCACATGGACCTGTACGGGAAGATCGTCGGGGGCTTCGACGTGGCGTACTACGACGACCCGGCCTACTTCGACGTGGGGGTCGGGGGGGAGCTGGGCAAGCCCTACCGGGATCCCGGCGGGGAGCTGAAGCGCTGGGGGTACGTGCAGCTCAGCACCGTCAACTGGCTCGGCTGGAGGGACGTCGTGAGGGGGCTGAAAGAGGTGTTCAACCCCAAAAGACTGCTGGACGTGGGGACGGGGGTGGGGGGAATGGTCCACTACGCGAGGGAGGCGGGGATCGAGGCGAGGGGGTGCGACTTCTCCAGGTACGCCGTGGAGCACCCGTTCGGGTCGGCCAGGGGGTTCCTGGATCTGGCCGATGCGAGGGAGCTCCCGTACCCAGACCGGAGCTTCGACCTGCTGACGTACATGGACATTATGGAGCACATCTACGAGGAGGACCTTCCAAGAGTCGTGTCCGAGGCCCAGCGCGTCAGCTCCAGGTACATATTCTACAACATAAGCGTGGCGGGGGAGGGCGAGCCGGAGATAGTCCTGGAGAGGGGCAGGCTCCCGCCCAAGGACGTCATCCCGTCCGTGGTGCCGGGCCACGTGAACGTGCGCAGGGAGGGGTACTGGAGGAGGGTGCTCGCAAACGAAAAGTGGAGGCTGAGGGACGACCTGGTGGAGAGGTTCCGGAAGGCCGTCCCGGAGGAGGTAATAAAACAGTGGAGATGCATCATCGTCACCGAGAGGGTCGGCTGAAATGGATATCACGCTGCTCATGAACACCGCGAGGGACGACTTCCCCATGGTGGGCCTCCCGGACACCTTCATCTTCGAGCCGACGATCAGGTCGCTGAACAAGCAGGAGTTGAAGAACTTCGAGCTGGTAATCGTCGATGCCCTCTGGTCGGAAAAGCGCAAACGATGGCTCGAGGAGCACGCCAGGTTCCCGGTCAAGTACATCGACGCCCTCCCGAACAGGTGGCTGGAGCACGGCATGGTCGGAATCGCGACCCAGAAGAACAAGGGCCTGCTATATGCCGAGGGCGAGCTGGTGGTGTTTGTGGACGATTGTGTGATGTTCCCCCTTAGGGACTGGACGCGGAAAATCTGGGGCTGGTACGAGAAGGGCTACTGGCCCATGAGCCTCACCTGCTACTTCGAGGGTGGGCGACCGAAGCTGATGAAGGACGGGGAGAGGAGGGACACGTTCCACAAATCCCCCACAGACGAGCCAGATCTGGGGGAGCTGTATAGCATCTTCAGGCCCGGCGACGTGGTGCGGGACAGCCGCTTCAAATTCGTGGGGGATGTGCTGGAGGCACCAAGCTCGTGGTTCTACGGCGGTAGCTCGGCGGCACTAGATGCCCTACTGAGGATCAACGGGATAGACGAGCGATTCGACGGGAAAAAGGGCCTCGAGGACGTGGATACGGGGATGAGGCTGGAAAACGCCGGGTACTCGGGCAAGTTCATCCTAGACAGGAGCCTCTACCACATAGAGAACTGGCACCGGGGGGCGTCGAGCAGGGTGCTAACGTACCGGGGGCCAACTCCAGCCTGCAACTACGCCCTGCTCCAGTACAACGCGGGCAACCCCGTGGCAAACAAGCGAGTGCTAACTAGGT
>JAFCZZ010000248.1 GCA_019314085.1 Deltaproteobacteria bacterium
GAATCCAGTACCTTCCCCCGGATCCCTATGTTGGAAACCGCAAGCTCGTTGGTATTGACGGCAGAGCCCTCGACCACCATAATGTTTTCGGCAGTCCAGCCCTTGACAAATCGTTCCCCCACGTTTATCAGGGTTACTCTCAACTCGGGCGCGCCCTCATCCGGAGTATCCTTGCCCTTTATTCCCAGCATCTTTTCTACCTTGGGCAAAACGGCCTCTTTGACTCCTTCGATTCCCCCTGAATCCTCTATCCCCAACGTTTTTTCTACCCAGGGGAACACCCTGTTCGAAACCGTCTCCCGTGCCTCGGGCACCAGCCACAAATACACACCCCCCGACAGCAAAGCAACCAGCACCAGATAGAGCACTATCTTCGTACCGAGGGTCAACAACTGCCGTAGTCTCTTTTTTCCCGTGATTTTCTCGTTGTAGATCACCTCGTCAGAATCGCCGAATGCCCACGGTTCCCTTACCCGTTGTCTTCCTCCGCCATCTTCACCGTCTGTGGCTTCACCGGCATCCCCGAAGGTCTCCTCCCCCTCCCATTTGAGCCCCTGGTCGGCATCCCCAGCGTCGCCCCCCCCCGCAATCCGGTCTTCCTCGTCCTCCGCCCTCTCGATCTCTATTCCCTCACCGGCACCTTCCGCTTCGGTCTTTTCCACGGTACCGTCTTCTTCTTCCTCCGCCCCTTCCATCTCCATGCTCTCGCCGGTATCAAGGGGGACACCTTCCCCCGTGGGCTCTTCGTCGGCATCGCTGGCTTCGGGCTCCCCCACGGCACTGTCTTCTTCCTGCACCCCTTCCATCTCTATGCCACCGCCAGCATCTTCCGCTTCGACCTTCTCCGCAACCTGGTCTTCTTCCTCCATCCTTTCGATCTCTATTCCATCACCAGCATCCTGGTAAGCGTCCTCCCATGTGGGCTCTTCGCCGGTATCGCCCGCTTCGGCCTCCCCCACGGTGCTACCATCCTTTTCCTCCGCCCCTTTGATCTCTATGCCCTCGCCGGCATCCTGGTAGGCATCCTCCCATGTGGGCTCTTCGCCGGTATCGCTCGCTTCGGCCTCCCCCACGACACCGTCTCTCTCTTTCGCTCTCTCTTCCTGGGTCTCTTCCTGGATTTTTCTCTCCGGGTCCACCAAGTCCATCAGCGAGGAGATTTCAGACAGGGGATTCTTTTGAAAGAAAACCGTCTCGCAATTGCGGCATCTCACCCATACCCCTTTGCCAGTTACCTTCATCTTATCAAACCGGTATTTCGTTCCGCACTTTTTACACTGAATAATCACAGTTCCCCCTCCTTGATTACGTAAATTTCCGGCAGGCACCTGAACTTTTCATCGAAATCAAGTCCGTATCCTACAACAAACCCCTCACTCAAGGCAAATCCCACATAGTCGGCGTTAACGGCCCTCTCGCGTCTCTGCTTCTTGTCGATCAACGCGCATACCTTTATAGAGCCGGGATGGCGTTCCTCCAGTTTTCCCTGTAGGAACGTAATAGAGGCACCGGTGTCTATGATATCCTCCACGATCACCACGGCCTTCCCCTCTATATCCGTTTCTATATCCTTTGAGAAGGTTATGTCCCCGGAACTTAACGACCCGGAGCCATAGCTTGCCAGCCTCACAAAATCTACCGTGTGCGGTATCTCCAGGTGCCGGGCAAGGTCAGCCATAAAGATAAAGGCCCCCTTCAGGACACCTATCAGCACAACCTCTCTTCCCTCAAGATCGCGTGAGATTGTACTGGCCAGCGCTTTAACGCGTTTATCGATAATATCTTTCGAATAGAGGAGTTTTTTCTCTTTCACAATCTGACCCTTCAATGGGGGGGCTGGGCCGATCAGGCATTACCTTCGCCTGTGGCATCCATCGTATAACATGCTATGAAATCGTCAATGTTTTTCTGAATAATCGCTTCCCCCCGCCTGAGTTCCTCCAGGTTTCTGAACCGTGAGGTGAGAGACAGGAATATCTTGTCGAACCTCGATCTCTCACACCCAAGGGTATCATAATCGATATGACTTATCATGTACTGTGAGCCATCAAAATAGTATTTTCCGAAGCGGTTGGTATCCGGTGACCGGAACTGCCAGGAAGTCTTCAGCGAAAAAAAGCCGAGGGCGATATCCCTGAGCCTTCCCTTCAGGCGATCCGGATGCACAACCTCATATATCCCTTCGCTTATAAACCGAAAATACTCCTTGACCAGATCTATATCGGTAATGCACAGGCCATAGAGGTACCAGTCATCGATAATCCTGACCAGGGCAAGCTGCTCTGCGCGGGATATGAAGTGATAGCTGGGGCAGAAGTGTCCATCACACAGTTCCACTCCATAGAACGATACGTCCCGCATATCCACCCCGTCGTTTTGAAAGGGATGCAGGAGACACCCTACCCTTTTTTCCCCGCTATCGAGAAATCCCAGATATTCACAGCAGTATATCACCTCGTAGAGCTTTTCGCCGGGCTCACGTTTCTTTATCGTGTCCGAGAAGGCCTTGAGGTCGGCCGGGGTCTTGACCGCCTCACGAAACAGTTGCGTCCGATCCCTCAACTTCACAGTCAGAGATTCCCGTGTACTGTCCGCATAATTATAGAGGCCACAACAGGCCCCGCAGGATTTACACACATCCGGCTGACAGAGATGAATACCGTCTTCCCCCTTCATCAAACCATCCACTACATCCTTCCCGATTTGTTCTCTTTTATATAGTCAAGCTGCGTAAAAAGGCAAGGGATATTCTGGTTGTAATCCGGCGCGAAACAGGATAGGAACACACCTTGAAGAAGATCCTTGCGGGATAGAGGGAGCAGGGGCCAGACTGTAAGATGCCCTATCTCCCTTAACCCTGTCAATTATTCTCAAAACTAAAAGAGAACAGGAAGATCACGATGCATACAGACAACAACCAGGTACGGGTACGATTCGCTCCCAGTCCAACAGGCTACCTGCATGTCGGGGGACTGAGAACGGCATTGTTCAATTATCTGTTCGCGCGCAAACATGGAGGAGCATTCATCCTGCGGATCGAGGATACGGACCAGAAGAGGTCCATCCCCGGCGCCTTGGGAGATCTCATCACTACACTCACACGAACCGGCCTCCAACACGATGAGGGCCCCGACATCGGGGGAGATTACGGGCCGTACATACAGTCGCAGCGGATCGACATCTATAAAGAATACACTCAGAAGCTCCTGGATTCGGGGAAGGCTTACTACTGCTTCTGCGACGAGGAACGGCTCAGCAGTCTCAGGGAAGAGCAGCGGAAGAGAAAGCGGCCGCCGATGTACGACGGCAGATGCAGAGATCTGTCGGAGGGGGAGGTTGCAGACAATCTGGCCCGAGGGCTGCCCTTTGTCATCCGCCTGAGATATCCCACAGAGGGAAAGACCGTCTTCGATGATGTCGTGCGCGACAGGGTCGCCATCGACAACTCCATCGTCGATGATCAGGTCCTGATAAAGTCCGACGGGTTCCCCACCTATCACTTCGCGAGCGTGGTGGACGACCACCTCATGAAGATCACACACGTCATACGCGGAGAGGAATGGCTTTCCAGCGTCCCGAAGCACATCTTCCTGTATGAATCCTTCGGGTGGGAAGTGCCGATCTTCGTTCATCTGCCCCTGCTCCTCAATTCCGACCGGAGCAAGCTGAGCAAAAGGCAGGGGGATGTCTCTGTCGAGAGTTACCTCGAAAAGGGATATCTCACTGAGGTGCTCCTGAATTTTATCGCCCTCCTCGGATGGCACTCCGCGGATGACCGGGAGATATACTCCCTCGGGGAGCTGGAAGAGGCATTTTCACTGGAGAGAATCCGATAAATATCTGAAGGTTATAACTACAGCTCGTGAGTACGTGTACTGCCTTTCGATGATCGTCGAACATGCCCGGATGTTCTACGATACACTGGCCTTCTCGCAGGAGGACCGGGATCTTATAGAACAGGAAGATTCTCGGCGTATCTTTTCATACTGGATCGAGGCACTCGGCGAGCAGGAGACATGGTCCCCGGATGACCTATCAGCCCTCGTCAAGAAGGGCATCGGCGATCTGGGTATAAAGGGTAAGAATTTTTATTTTCCCATCCGCCTCGCGCTTTTCGGAAGCTGCCACGGGCCCGACATACCGACTCTCATAGATATACTTGGAAGGGATGAATCCGTAAAGCGATTGACCGACGCGCTACACCTTGAACAATAGGAAGGAACGGCCCATACAGCCGTAGGGCCGTTTCATGTAATACGCTCTAGGGAATGGCACTCGCGATCTGTTCAAGAGTAGCCCGCGCTCTTCCCCGTCATATCGTCAACGGCAACCTGTATCACCACCGTACGGGCAAGGGCGTCCTCCGGGAAATCAAAAACCCCTTCCGAATAATGCCTCATGATGATTCTCAACGCCTCGCGTTTCAATTCGGGGTCTCTAACACATGAGGCCTTGCCGAACCCCACGACACTCCGGTATCGAAACCCCCACGTGCAGGACGCCTCTCCTGGAACAAGCTCATGATCCACATCCATCTCGAAACAGACGTTCCGGTTGTTCTCAAGAATCTCCAGCTTCCTGCCGCGCGGGGCACAATGAAAGTAGAGGCTGCCCGCCTCATACCCGAAGCAGAGCGGGACGACATAGGGATGGTCCCTCTCACACAGGGCGAGTCTGCACACCTGTGCCCGGCATATAATCTCTTCAATCTCCTCCCGTTTCACGGTGTCTTCTCCTCTCCGCAATTAATCTTGTGTTACACAGTCCTTGTCCGGGTCAAATCGTCATGGAGCGGCATCATCTTTTGTTTCCTTTGTTTCCTTACCCTTCTTGCGTGCAACATAGATGGTAAGGATGAGCATAATGGCCCCCACGAGGACGCTTATCTGGTCTTTGGAGAAGATCCCGTAGAGAAGGTCGCCTACTCCCACAAACATGAAAAAAATTAAAAAATATTTATTCATACCCTCTCCTTGCCGACTGAGTGCCTGACATCAGCGATCTGGCCTCTCTGAAAATTCCTACCCGATAACCGTATTATGCACAAGAGAAAAGGAGGATCGATTCGGAACGAAACCGCCGTGGAACGAACACCCGAGCGGAGAGAAAACCCCGCGCATCCAGCTGTTCCACGGAAACAGGACGACATATCACCGGTGACATGTCAGTCCGTATCCTTGGGCACGCTCTCTTCGCCTTTTTTATAGAATGATGATGTCTCATCGCTAAGCAGGTAATAGGTCGTGATGGAGAAAAGGATGATGTTGATCAGGCCTGCAGCGGAGGAGGGGGAATATAACCTTTTGTCAACGGTCAGGACGTATAGATCGTACGGTCCCGCCCTTATTACAGTAAAACGTTATAAGAAAATTTGATTCCACTTGGAATCACAGCAACCGTCTACTTAATAATCGTACATACCCTCATACAGGTATTGAAAATCATGACATCACGAGATAAAAAATATCAAATCTAACTGCAGTGGCGAGTGAACGTA
>JAFCZZ010000249.1 GCA_019314085.1 Deltaproteobacteria bacterium
AGCAGACCTGGGACGAACCGATCACCTCGCTGCTCTCGAACCTGAACCGCATCCGTTACGCGATCGTCCACATGTCCGGCGAAGTCTGGGGCACGTTCTCCCATTCGATTGCCGAGATCTGGGCGAAGTTCAACGCGACCACCGGACACAAGCACAGTGGCGCGGAGGATGACGGCGGTCAGGTCGATCACGGGACGCTGAACGGCCTCGAGGACGACGACCACCCGCAGTACTACCCCGCGGACGGATCCAGGCCCCTGATGGGGGATACGATCTATCGCGATGTGGACGATAGCTTCCTCGTGCTGCTCGGAGAGACCAACATGCCGGGCCTTACAGGTATCCAGATAGTTGGAAAAGACTCTGGATTCTTCCCTGGCGTCATTGCATTCAGCACGCCTAACGCCGCCAAAACCATGCCGAACATCGTCGCGATGTTCACAGGGGTTACAGACGACCCTGTCCTGGACATGCAGAACCACCGCATCGCGAACCTCGCCGATCCGGTCAACCCGCAGGACGCGGTGACGAAGGCCTACGCGGATGCCATCAGCGCTGGCGAGGTCTCACGGGACACGATCCCGGACTTCTGGGATGCGCCGTTCTGGCCTAACATCCCCGACAAGCCGTCGACGTTCCCGCCTGACTACCACACGCACTCGATCGCCGACATCACCGACATCTCGAGCGCGTCCGTTGACCACGCGAATACCGCCGGCGATGCCGACACGGTCGACGGTGAACACGCCGACATGTTCACTCATGCACAGGCGGGTGGCCAGAATATCTGGGTCCAGGCTGATGAACCAACAGCCCTGGCCGTCGGCGACATCTGGATACAGATATGAGGTGATCTGATGCCGGGGATCCAGACCTGGGACGGAGCGGCATGGGCGGACATCGCTGACATCAAGGTCTGGGACGGGACCGCCTGGCAACCGCCGGTCGCGGCGCATTACTGGGACGGAGCCGCCTGGGTCCAGTTCTGGCCGGTGGGCCCGCCGTTCGGCACGGTGATACGGTCAGCAGCGAGTCCGGGCGGCGACCCGAGTGGTATCGGTGGAGATCCGTCGGTGATCTGGCACTGTGACAACAACACCAACCGGCTCTACGAGCTCTCAGTGTCAGACTTCTCGGTTCTCCGGGAGTCACCAAGTCCGAGCACAGAGCCGTCCGGTATCGGCGGGGACACATCGGTGCTCTGGCACTGCGATTCCAAGGTCGATAGGGTCTACGATCTCGACCCCAGCAGTTTCTCCATCAACCGGTATCGCGACTCTCCGGGCTCGCTCCCGACCGGTATCGGCGGGGACGCATCAACGATCTGGAACTGCGATTCTAATGTCGACTTCATCTTCGAGCTTTCCCCGTCCACCTTCGATCTCATCCGTCTCGCCTCAAGCCCGGGCGGGTGGCCGGAAGGCATCGGTGGGACCTCAAATGTCATCTGGCACTGCGATTCATACTTTGGTCCGGTCTACGAGCTCTCCGTGAGCGACCTCTCGGTCGTCCGGTCAGCGGCGAGTCCGAGCACATACCCATCCGGCATCGGCGGAGACTCGACGACGATCTGGCACTGTGATCGCACAGCCTGCCGGGTCTACGAGCTCGGAACTGGTTAAACTGGAGGTGAAAAGACATGACAAAAGCACTGATGATAGAAGTCAAAAACTGGGTAACTGGCGAGCGGGCCGGTGGTATCAACCCGCGTGACAGAAACCTCGTGGCCATAGGCGGCCCGCTCTGGCAGGTCTTGGACTACGAACCAAAGGGAGACTGGGAGATCCGGTTGGTCCGGGACGGCCGCGACCTCTCCAGGTACAGCGGCAACCTCATCCTCGACGTCGGTATCGCGGTTCCGACCATGGCCGACGTCCCGGCGGACGCACGGGTCCTGGACGTCGAGGGCGTGGTCGTGCTCGAAAACGAGGATGAGATCAACGCCGCGCTCGAGCATATCCCGGCGAAGATCTACGGCGACATGAACCGGGCGAAGGACTGGGGCGAGTCTCGCGGTATCACGCCGCGGGCCGTCGCAGAGAAGATCGTGACGGCGATAGCCGAGAAGGCCATGCCGGAGGCTTGGCCGGGCCACTCTGCGGTCGCCGCCCGGCGAAATCGACCGGTCGCACACGTGATCTACGGGCACCCCACATATGCGCTGACCAAGCGCCTGCATGACGAGGGGTGCCCGCACCTGTACAGAGAGCCGATACCAAAAGTGTAATGTGAGAACAGGAGGGCGATCAGGTGAGCAGGAGGAGATTCTGGATACCGACGATCATCGAGCTTGCCGGTATCTCAGTGATGTGCTTCGGGATAGGCTACGAGATGGCCTATCAGGCAGACTTAGGGTACGTTGCGATCAGCGTCGGGAGTGCTATCACAGCCGGTGGCGGTGTACTTTATGCGAAGTTCCGGCCATGGCTGGAAAAAGAGTAGAGTGGTTAGCCCCTACTGGGGTCAATCGGTGCAAGAGCAAACCAGCCTTCATCTGCACCTTCAGCAGGCCGGGCAAGCAGAACGTTCAGACCGGTCTCGCTCCGGAAGTACGCCAGCTCGACTTCAGTGGTACCGAATTCATGGAGCTGCCAGAGAATGTTCCACAACTTGCGCAGATACTTGACGTCATACACACCGATCCGCTTAACTTCGTCCGGCTTCTCTGCCTCAACAAATCCAACCACTCCCTTTCCCGGGATCATCACAGACCTCATCTCACCTCACCTCTCTTCCACTCTTCCGCTTCCCGCCGGATCCGCTGGATGAACTCCACGGAGGACCTATTGTCAGAGATCAGGATGTCGCTCTCCCGTAGATCCGGCTGGACCGGGTCGTCGGGGAGATAATGAATAAGAAAATATTTATGAGACACTTTCACCCAATCCTCCAGCGCCTCCCCAAGGTGCAGGAGAAAGTGTGGGTAGACCGGGTCAGATATGAACACTCTTGTCACCATCTCACCTCACCCTGCGAACTCCCATACCTGACCTTACGCCATGCCTCCTTGTACGCCTCTTTTGCTTCTGGCGTCATCATCAACTCTGCGCACAGCGCACACTTCAGTGTTCTCAACCTGTACAGTTCCCCTCTGAGCTCATCTTCTCTCTGCTCGATCTTGTTGATCTCAGCGATGATCTCCTCTCTGTTCTTCACTCTCTCATCACTCTTCATTTACCGTCACCCCACTGTTCGTGATCGACAGCCTGAAGAGTAGCCGGCCTCTCCCGAACCTCCTTGATCGCCAGGCCCTGATGCTGCACACCGTCCCCTTCTCGTCTGTCCTATCGAGCGACGTCCTCCAGATCTCCTTGTAGCCGAAGATCGACTTGTCACCGAACGGCGGCAGCTCTGCCGGATCCCTGTTTTTGCCGAACGGAGAGACAGGCTGGTTGATCACCAGGGCAAGGGCACTATGCCTGGCGGTCGCCAGCTTCAGGTAGTACGTCAGGGTGACGCACTTCAGCAGCATGTCACCCCTACGCTTCATGTCCGCTAAGGCAAACTGAGTCACGACGGGGAAGCCGATACTATCCAGGACGTACAGATCCGCCCTGGGCAGGTTGGCTGCTATGTTCACAATACTCTGGAGGTCAGGGGCGTACCTGTAGGTGAGCTTCTCATTCTCAGGTGGATCGGCGATGTTCCTCTCAGCGTCTATGTACACCACCGTCTGATCCTCCCTGAGGGCGTCCCTGACAACCTCGATAGCGAAGGTCGTCTTACCGGATCCGGACGGCCCGAAGACCTCCAGTGTGTCGTTACCTACCATCTCCTTAACTTCACTGTAGAGGGACATCTTCAATCTCCCGTGTGAGGCACTT
>JAFCZZ010000250.1 GCA_019314085.1 Deltaproteobacteria bacterium
ATAATTACGATAGTCCTGAAGACCCAACAGATGCTACTCATAACAATTATAAATTCTCCATCTACTGCACTTACACGGTTGAAGCACCAGCCGTCTCCATTTCTGTAACGCCGACTTCGTACGATTTCGGCTTCTTGGACTTAAACAGCGTATCCTCTACTGGCACCGCTGGCTACTTCAACATAACAAATGAAGGAACTGGTGACATAAATCTAACAATCAAGTCGTCGAACGCAACCGACGGGACGAACATCTGGGTACTGGCGGAAACAAACGGCCCAGACCAGTACACGCTACAGCAGTCCACGAACGGGACTGACTGGTATTACGTGACCTTGTCTGAATCGACCTTGGCGACTTACGTAGGAGCTAGCGAGAACGTGACTATGGACCTGAAGATAACCACGCCGACTTCCACGCAGTCGTACCAGAAGTACAACTTCACAGTCACTATACGGGGAGTTGCAGCATGATGAAGTTTATTGTGGTGTTCGTTGCACTGATGCTTGCACTTGTGCTGTTGCAGCCGTGTGTGGCTGAAGAGGGAACGGTCAACATAACCGCCAAGATTGCATCTCCTACACCAATCCCCACTCCTACGCCGATATACATTCCAGTACCAGCACCGCCAGCACCGCCACCAATAGGACCCATTCTCTTGGAGCTATCCATAGAACTTATAAATGATAGATTATGCCCAGGCGACACGCTCCAAGTCCTAGTGACTGCGGTTAATCTGAAGTGGACACAGGGGGATGTGGTTTTCAGGCTTGACATATGCGACCTCACTGAAGAGACCGTCTACGCCTCGACATCAAAGACCGTTAGAGTTGGGTACGGCAGCACGCAGACCACGATGCTCCTGACGGTGCCAGAGGATTTGTCTGGGAAGTATAAGGCAAAGGTTACTGCGACCTTGCCAGACAAGACACAGGTGACAGCATCCAAGACATTTGTAGTCGTTACACTCTTTGAGATGATAGAAAAAGCCATGCTCTTCATCGCACTGATATTGATACTCATCGCACTGACTACATGGTACTGGTGGGAGAACCGCCGTCTGAAGGGCAAATATTATTATATGAGAAGATAAAAGTAAGAAGTAAGGTAAAATCATGAACAAGAAACAATTGGCAGTACTGGCGACGTGTCTACTTCTGTTCTCCCTAGGACTGGCAACCGCAGCTGACACTGGGACAATCGGCCTGAACGTCACGATAAAACAGGTAGCTGTAGATGTTACCCCGACCACCTACGCCTTCGGCACCCTGGACCTTAGTACGCTGGCGAACACGTCAGACGTGTCGCCGAACTACTTCACCGCTAACAACACTGGGAACGTCGACGAGGATTTCTCGATAAAGGGTGCCAACATGACCGACTTCGCAGCTGGCGGGTCGAACACATGGGTCCTCAACGAGACCGAAATCGGTGCAGACCAGTACATGATGCTGAACTCGACAGACGGCGGAGTCACGTGGAATGCCATAGGGCTGGACTTCAAGACATTCGCCACCAACATCGCGGCGGGCAACAACCAGACCTTCGACCTGCAGCTCGCGACGCCGAGTTCGACATCCAGCTACCTAGAGCACAACACCACGGTCACGGTATATGCAGTCGCGTCGTGACGGGGTACGATGGAAATGAGGAAAATACTGGCAGCCCTGATAGTTGCTACCCTCAGCATCTGCCTTGTAGGCACAGCCTACGGTGCTGGGATATCCGTGGCTCCAGCCGAGTTCAGGATATCGGACTTCAAGCTAGGAGGGAACCAAGAGGTCGCAACCCTCGCCATAACTAATACTGGCACGTCTGTTCAGAACTACCTAGTGCAGGTGCACGAGCCCCTCAGCTGCAGAGAGGGTTATTCACCGCTCCCAGACGAGGCGTATATAGAGAACTGGGTGACGTTTGACAGGACATATGTTACCGTTCCAGCTGGCGGGACTCGAAACGTGAAGGTTATTCTTGGAATTCCTAAGGACGACAGCTACTACAACCAGAGGTGGGAGGTGTGGCTGGATGTCGGTGCCAGCAACGGGGACCTGATAGGCGTTGGTGTATTCGTCAGGATGCTGATATCTACGGAGGAAAAGGCTACTCTGAATCCCTCTGGCTTTTTTAATCTTGGCAACTCGCTAGAGGAGTTCAACGGATGGGCGCTCCTAGCCCTGCTAGTCATTGGCTTCTTCGTCGCACTCGGCATAACGCAGTACGTTTCTGAGATGTGGGTGGTTTATTTTGTCATCATTATGTTGATTCCAGCGGCGATATATACCCTGTACGTGGCGATGGCTTGATTCTAGTATATAAATCCTTTCACTGAGGAAGTGATTTGGCTTTTTGTTCACTAGTCAAAACCAAGGGATGGGGTGCCATTTTGTCAATCCTTCACCGTAACAAACATATCCCTGGGGTTAGTCTTCGCCCACCTGTGATAATTTTTTCTGTGGAGGATGCACATATGTACGCCCAGATTTCACCCACGTGTGATAAAAATAATTTTTATTTTTTGTATGATTTAACGATAGCTAAAATTCCTTCGCCCACGTGTGAGAAATTAGAGATTTGGCTAGTGTTTTTTGGGGCTTTTAACATCCTTACCGTAGGGGGTTGTGACCTACCACTCCCAGCCGAGCTCGTAGGATGCCCTATTCAACCAACGAATGGGCTCAATCAGCCGATTCATTAGAACAATGCTAATTGAAAATATCACCACAAATTGAACCCAGAACGGTATGCCCAGCTCATTAAGAATGTAGAAGTCTCCGTAGTCCCCAGTAACCCAGTTCATGAGGCAGTAGAAGGGGGGCTCGAACGCGTACGGAAGCGTGAAGCCGATTATGGCAGCGTTGGTTTTTGGGCAATCGTAGAAGATATTTGTCCTGAGCAGGCGGACGAGGAGGAAGCCCGCGAGTAAGACGGCACCATCTCCAGCGATAGTTGCCAGTGCTTTTGCGATAGGATTGCAGTATATAGTGCCGCTCAGGTCATTCACGCCAGCCATCACGTTCCACGCACCCGCCTCGTCGGCGACTGGCATCAAGACCATCTCTGGTGTCCCGCCCAGAGCCCAGACGGCGATGTAATGGCCGTACTCGTGGACTGGGACGAGCACCATGAAGCCGATGTATAAGCCCAAGAACAGGCACACGATTACGCTCTTTCTCATCTTTTGCACCCCAGCAGAATCAGGGTCGGAACGCACAGGGACGCGAAGCCGACTGCGATTAAATCCACTCTATCCATGACGAACCCGAAACCCATCAGACCGTACGCTAATGCGAACATCAGCAGGACGATGGCGGTCTCCACTCTGTTTATCCACACCCATATTCTCTTGACTGGTTCCACCTCTGGCAAATCTGGCAGGTGCACGTCGCCCTCGTAGAGCCTTCCCAGTGCACCGTCGATTCTGTCGATTTTGCTGCCCATTTTTATCACCGATTTGCAGGCGCCTTTTTTACCTCGAATGGACGACGGGGATGGCGTCGCAGAACATAAGAGGTGTAGTTGGCACTATCTGCTCGGTATTTTCCCTCCTTTGCTCGGTTTAGGCTCATAGCACTGCGGTCTTGCACCGTCCATCTCATACCCGCTGGGCGGGTTGCAGTACGGCTCAGCGGTCCTGTTGGAGCACGTACACCACAGCTCGCACAGCGGTGCCAGTCCTGGTGCTGGTCTTATTAGCCCCAACGCCTGACCGCCTCCACTATCTCCTCCCAATACACATCCCTCCATATTCTCTTAATCAAGTTCATCCTGCGGACCGCGTCATCGCTGTTCGAGTACGGCAACAGCATATCGGCCAGCTT
>JAFCZZ010000251.1 GCA_019314085.1 Deltaproteobacteria bacterium
AATGCACCCCCCCTCCTGCTCTATGGGCACGTGGATGTCGTAACAACCGAGAATCAGAAGTGGCAACATCCTCCCTTCGAGGGCATTATTGCGGACGGTTTCGTGTGGGGTCGCGGGACGCTCGATATGAAAGGTGGCGTGGTGATGATGCTGGCCGCCTTTCTGCGTGCGAAGGCGGAAAAGTTGCCGTTGCCGGGGGATGTCATCCTCGCCGTTGTGAGTGATGAAGAGACGTCGGGCGACTTAGGAGCCCGGTTTTTGGTGGAGAATCACGCGGACCTGTTTGAGGGTGTCCGTTATGCGGTCGGCGAGTGCGGCGGATTCTCGTTTCAGGTCGGCACACGGCGATTCTATCCGATCATGGTTGCCGAGAAGCAACGCTGTCCGGTGAGGGCCACGGTCCGCGGTCCGGGCGGGCATGGTTCGATGCCTGTCCGCGGAGGTGCCATGGCGCGATTGTCGCAGATGCTTCGAAGACTGGACAGGCACCGCCTGCCGGTCCATGTGACGCCGACTGCCCGGGCCATGATCGAGGCGATAGCCTCTACACTCGGCGGGATGACCGGTCTGATCCTCGGTCAGTTGCGGAATCCCGCACTGACGAATACCCTCCTCAATCTTCTCGGTGAGCACGGTCGCATCTTTGATCCGATGCTTCACAATACGGTCAGCCCGACCATCCTGTACGGGAGCACCTCGATCAACGTGATACCCGGTGAGGTATCTGTGGACCTGGATGGACGGGTACTCCCCGGTTTTTGCCCCGATGATCTGATTGCGGAGATCCGCCGGATTGTCGGTGGTGACGTTGAGCTTAAAGTCCTCAGACAGGATCCGGGCTCTCCCGAACCGGACATGGGGTTATTTGGCACACTCGCGGGTATTCTGGAGGAAGTCGATCCGGAGGGTGTCCCTGTTCCCCTCTTGCTGTCGGCTACCACGGATGGGCGCCATTTCTCCCGACTGGGGATACAGACCTATGGATTTCTGCCGATGCAGTTGCCGGAAGACCTCAGTTTCATACAGACAATCCATGCGGCGGACGAACGCGTGCCGGTCGAGGCGCTCAGGTTCGGGACAGACGCGATATATAGACTCCTTCAGCGGTTTGGGGGATAGACACTCAGGTCTCATCGGGCTGGCGGTTCCCGTGTTATAGGGGTTCTTTTGGAAATGAGGGGGAGGTACAATGGACGCGACGATCTTTTATTATACCGGTACAGGGAATTCGCTGTGGGTGGCGCGCAGCATTGCCCGTGAACTGAGGGGTGCCCGGCTGCTCCCGATTTCAGGGTATGATGAAAAGGAGGCGATCAACGCGGAAACCATAGGCATGGTTTTCCCGGTGCACATCTGGGGTGTTCCGGCCCCGGTTATCCGGTTTGTCAAGATACTGGAGGGATCGCGACCAGCGTACATTTTTGCATGCGCGGTTCATGCCGGCCAGGTCTCAAATACGCTGGTCCAGCTGAAGAAGGTGATGGCCGATAGCGGGCTGGCTCTTTCGGCGGGATTTGAGATACGGATGCCGTCGAATTATATACCGTGGGGAGGCCCCGGATCGCAGGAGAAACAGCGCGAGCTCTTCACGCTCGCACGGGGAAAAATAGTCCGCGCTGCTGCCGGCATACAGAACAGGGCCATTCTGCCGATTGAAAAAGGACCGCTCTGGCAGAGAATTATATTTACCGCTATTTATAATCTGAGCTTTTCTCGTGTGCCCGGAATGGATAAAAAATTCTGGGCTGATGGCCGGTGTAATGCCTGCGGGATCTGCCTCACGGTCTGCCCCGCCAGGAATATAACTCTGCACGAGGAAAAACCACTCTGGAACCATCAATGCGAGCAGTGTTTCGCCTGTCTTCAGTGGTGTCCGCAGGAGGCGATTCAGTACGGGACAAGAACCCCCAGATATCAGCGGTATCACCACCCGGAGGTCTTCCTCAAGGATATGTTGAATGAAGAGGCGGTTGAGTCCGGAAAAGGCCTCTGAAAAAGCTGGAAAAAGTTGGAAAGATATTAAGAAGTACATTATAATACACCCAGCAACTGCATGAATAAAGTCTTAGAAAAAAGCGGAAGCGATCAATGCATTCTTGTGAAACCACCTCGGACAACGGGCATGTGACAATCTAACCCACCCCCTCTCTTCCATCTCCAACGCTTACCAACCGCTTTTGTGCTGCTATGACGGTTTCTGGCTGAACTATTAATCTTTAACCAGCCATGAAAGGAGGGAGGGACATGAGTGCTTCAAAAAAATTAACCAGGGCATTTGGAATTCCGGTCAGCGATGATCAGAACACCTTGACCGCCGGTGACCGTGGGCCGGCCCTTATGCAAGACGTTCACCTTCTCGAAAAGCTTTCTCATTTCGACCGTGAGCGGATCCCGGAGCGTGTTGTCCACGCTAAGGGGGCAGGGGCAGGAGGCTATTTTGAAGTTACCGCCGATGTTAGCAAATACACAAAGGCCAAATTTCTCTCCGAAGTGGGGAAGCGGACCGAGGTATTCGCCCGGTTTTCCACGGTAGGGGGCGAGAGGGGCTCGGCTGACGCCGCGCGGGATCCGCGCGGGTTCGCCCTGAAGTTCTATACGGAGGAGGGGAATTACGATCTGGTCGGTAACAACACCCCTGTCTTTTTCATTCGCGATCCCCTCAAGTTCTCCGATTTCATCCACACCCAGAAGCGCAATCCGGCAACCAACTGCAAAGATCCTGACATGTTCTGGGACTTCCTGTCGCTCACCCCCGAATCGATCCACCAGGTCACCGTCCTTTTCTCCGACCGGGGGACCCCCGCTACGTACCGCAATATGAACGGATACAGTAGCCATACCTATAAGTGGTACAATGATCGAGGTGAATACTTCTGGGTGCAATATCACTTCAAGACCGACCAGAAGATAAAGAACCTGACACTGGCAGAGTCGACGCGCCTGTCAGGGGAGGATCCGGATCACGCCATGCGGGATCTGTATCAGGCTATCGAAGGGGGCGACAATCCGAGCTGGACACTTGAGATACAGATCATGACCCCCGAACAGGCACAGGATTACCGATTCGATATCTTCGATATCACGAAGGTCTGGCCCCATGGCGACATTCCGCCGATGACGGTGGGCCGTCTCGTCCTCAACCGCAATCCCGAAAACTACTTCGCCGAGGTTGAGCAGGCGGCCTTCAACCCCAGCAATCTTGTGCCCGGCATTGCCGCTTCCCCCGATAAGATGCTGCAGGGGAGACTCTTCTCGTACCACGATACCCACATCCACCGTCTCGGTCCGAACTATCATCTCTTGCCGGTCAATGCGCCGAAAGCGGCTCCCGAGAACAGCTACCAGCGGGATGCCCCCATGCGTTTTGATGGCAATGGCGGTGGTGGTCCAAATTACTGGCCTAACAGTTTCGATGGCCCCGCTCCGGACCCGGGTTCTGAGGAACCTCCCTTCGAGGTGACCGGCCAGGCGGCGCGCCACGAATATGCGCATCCGAACGATGATTTCGTACAGCCGGGCAACCTCTATCGTGATGTCATGACCGGGGAGGACCGGAAGCACCTCATCGGGAATATTGTCAGTCACCTGGGCGGAGCCCAGAAGCGCATTCAGCTGCGCCAGACGGCGCTTTTTTACAAGGCGGATCCTGATTACGGCCTGCGTGTGGCCGAGGGACTCGGTCTGGATCTCAAAAAGGTTGAAGGTCTGGCGGCGATGTCTCAAGAGGAGCGGGCCAAGGCCACGGCACAGTGAGTGTAAACACGGCGCCTGCTGAAGTCGAAGAAGGGTGCGCAGAAAATCAGGGTTTTGTGTGCAGAAGTCGAAGAAGGGTGCGCAGAAAATCAGGGTTTTGTGTGCATCCTTCCGCCCGCCTGTTTCATGTCATCTACCTCTGGAAAAAGATATCGGAATGTGCTATGAGCAATCGGTTGAAGGACTGATATGTGAGAGGGGCAGGGTATGTTTCGTTATTTTCTTGGATTAGTGAGGGGGATGGTATCCCTCCTGATGTATATTGTTAATACGATCTTCTGGGTGACACAACTCCTCATCATCGCCTTTTTGAAGCTGGTGATTCCCCTGCGACCCTGGCGGAAATTCTGTAACATCCTGTTGACCGGGATTGCGAACAACTGGATCGCCATCAATAATTTCAATCAGTGGTGTACCAGCCGAATTCGCTGGGATGTGGCCGGCCTGGAAGACCTGAAGCGCAACGAATGGTATATGGTCCTGTCAAACCATCAATCCTGGGTCGATATCCTTGTCCTGCAGAGGGTTTTCTATCGAAAGATCCCCTTCCTGAAGTTT
>JAFCZZ010000252.1 GCA_019314085.1 Deltaproteobacteria bacterium
GACTGGATGGTGAGGGCAATGTGCTGTGGCTTCATTCTGGGATCTGTCCCGTTTTCGACCAGTCATATGTTGTCTCCGGCTATAACAATATTATTGAAAATGTAACCGACAAGAAGGCGATCGAAGAGCTCTCCCTGACAGACAGACTGACGGGGATGCATAACCGCAGATATTATGAAGACAACATCGAGCAGGTAATAAAGACGGCCCGCAGGGATGAAAAGGACCTGACCCTTGCCATCCTGGACATCGACTTCTTCAAAAACTATAATGACAACTACGGGCACCCCGCCGGAGATCAGGTGCTTTTCGAGGTCGCGAATGTCTTTAAAAAGCTGCTCAACAGACCTACGGACCATGCCATGAGGGTCGGCGGTGAAGAATTTTGCCTCATCTTTACCGGGTCTGACAGAAAAAAATCCATTGAATTTTTGGAAGAGATCAGGGGCGAGATAGAGGCACTAAAGATCAAACACGCACACAGCGACGTCCATCCGTATGTCACCGTTTCAGCAGGGGCCGTTGTCGGTTTCGGAAGGGAGATCCCCGATAAGGAACGGCTTTACAACCAGGCCGATGAGGCACTTTACAAGGCAAAGAAAAAGAGGAATACACTGGTAGTAACCGAGGACACGAGAAGGGGATGACATACCCTTCTCGGCCGCTGGTTTTTAACGCCGTGGAGATACAATGACGGGGTCAGGCAGAATGCCTGACCCCGTAGTTTTTCTGAAATTATGAGGCTAGCTCCGGTGAAGCGAAGGTGCAGCCGCCGTCCATGAGTATCGTCTCTCCCGTTGTGAAGCTTGACGCGTCCGACGCCAGGTAGATAACCGCCCCCACCATATCGTCGGGGTTGCCGATCCTGCCGATTGGGACATGTTTTGCCATCTCGGCCTTTTCAGCCTTGGCCTGCTCCTCGGGGAGGTGGAACCAGTGAGAGTCGAGCATCTTCGTGCTGACCGGTCCTGGGGCTATAGCGTTCGCCCTGATTTTGAACGGTGCCAGCTCGAGGGCCATCGACTTGGTCGCCATAATGACACCGGCCTTTGAAATTGAATAGATTCCCACGTAGGGTTCCGGCTTATACCCGTCCATCGAGGCCGTATTGATAATGGAGCCGCCGCCCTGTTCCTTCATGATGCGGGCCACGGCCTGGCTCATGAAGTAGAGACCCTTCAGATTGAGGTTCATGATGGTGTCCCAGAGACGTTCTTCATTCTCCAGGATCGTTCCCATTGCCGGTGTACAGCCCGCGTTATTGACTAATATGTCGATCCTCCCGAATTCCTTCATCACGGAATCCACCAGCGGCTTGATGCTGTCCATCTTTCCGATGTGTGCCGCGATGGGCATGGCCTTTCTGCCCAGTTTCCGTATCTCCTCTGCGACCTCCTCAAGGTCCGGCAGCTTCCTGCTCGTCACGACAACGTCGGCTCCCGCCTCTGCCAGGCCGAGCGCGATCGCCCGTCCGATTCCTCTGCTTCCACCGGTGACAACCGCCACCTTTCCTTCAAGAGAAAAACGCGATAAATCTGTCATGGTGCAACCTCCATTTCATCATATGTGTTTGATAGGTAAAAGATATGTTCTGAAAGTGAAGTTCCCTGCCCACAGCGCGGGCAGGGGGGAATGCCCCGGTCAACATCAGAAAAGATAGGGGATGTCCCTACTTTGAAGATTCGACGTACTCCACAATCTTTTTCGCCACTGTATGTATCGTTTCCTCGAATTTGACCTCGTCCTTCTCCAATAGCGTCAACCTGAATCCCGGAAGGGCGGTAAAGAATGATGTCAGCGGTACCACGCAGATCCCCGTGGCTCCGAGGAGATAGTACACGAACCGCTTGTCGTTTTCTATATTGGCGGTCGTTATCTCTTCCACGTAGGCCTTTATGGGTGCGTTTTTTATGCGCAGCTTCTGCTTGTCGTTGAGCACCGCCTCGTTGAACACGATCGTCATATAGAAGGCCCCGTTTGTTCTGTTCACCACGATATACGGGACATCCTTTAGGATGTTGTACGCTATGTTTGAGAGCCTCTCGTAATGCTTGATCCTGGTGTCCAGGTAGTTCTGATACTCGGGGTGGGTCATGATTTTCGGTATGGACATCTGGGGGAGCGTCGTGGAGCACACCTCGGACATCTTCTGCGTCAGTATCGCCCCTATATACCTCGCGAATGCTTCATCCTTGTCGGCGTTGTACACCTCTATCCCTCCGCACCGTGCCCCGGGCCAGGGGACTTCCTTCGCGATCCCCTTCATGCTCATCCCGGGGACGTCCCCGATGATATCCGAGAGGGGGAGTGTCTTGTGGCCGTTGTACAGGATATTCCGGTACGTCTCATCGAAGACGAAGAAGAGGTCGTACTTCTGAGCGATTTCCACGATCCTCTTGAGGCTCTCTTCGGGATAGACGAACCCGGTAGGGTTGTCGGGATTGATCACGAGGATGCCGACGATACTGTCGTGACTCTTCACCTTGCGCTCGAGTTCCGCGAGATCCGGATGCCAGTTGTGGTAAGGGTTCATCCGGTAGGTATTCGGTGGAAAGGAGGCATGGTGGATCTCCGCGAGAAGATGGGTAGAATAGGTTGGCTCCGGCATGATGATGCGGGCATCGATTCGTATAGAGCTGTATGCCCTCGCGATCGCGTCGCCGAGGCCGTTGAAGAAAATGATGTCCTCTTTTTTCAGCTGATATTTTCCCCGCTTGTTTACCTCTTCCACGAGAAAGTCTCTGGTTTCATTCACCCCCTGGGTGGGGGAGTAGGCGTACGAGACGTCATCGTTGATGATCTCCGTCAGCGTCTCCTTCATCCACTCGGGGATCTTCTCCCCCTTCATCACCGGGTCACCGATGTTCTCCCAGGTAACCTCAGTACCGTATTCCTTCAGTTTTTCCGCTATATTAACGATGTTGCGTATCTCATACGCCACCCCTGTCCCGCTTTTTGCGATGTCAAATCTCATAGCCGTCTCTTTCTCCGAAAGGGTTTATCTTAAAGCATATGATGATAGTACAAATTATAAAAAAATTCTACAAATAATTTGCGGTTTCCCAAAGTGCACGGCTACACGTGTCCGAAGAATCTGCGGGGAAACTTTTCCTTGGGTAGTGTAAGATATCTTGTGTAAATTTATAAAGGTGTAGGGAAAAAGGCGCTTTTCCTTTAAAAAAGGGTTTATCCCAAAACCTAAATAAAAAGGAGAAAGCGCCATGAAACTGGAAGTGAGTGTGCCTGAGCTTGTAGAAGTATTCAAGGAGATTCAAAAGCAGCCGGAACAGATCTTTGAAATGATTCGAATGGATGTCAGAGAAATTGTCGGAGACTATATCAAAGCGATGATGAAAGCGGAACTTACCCATTTTCCGGGAAGAGAGCCCTATGCACGTAGTCAGGGAGATGTTAATCATCGCCATGGTTCCTGTGATCGTGCCTTTACGTTAAAAAACATTGGAGAGGTCGAGGTTAAAGTACCGAGAGATCGTAAGGGAGAATTCACCACGCAGGTTATCCCTCGTAGTAAGCAGTATGAAGCGGAGATCAGCCGTGACTTAAGCCTGATGTTCTTGGCAGGAATAAGCACACGCGGTCTTTCCATGATATCCAAAAGACTGATAGGTCGGAAGATTTCCCATACGGAAATAAGCAGCGCCAATGCAGACCTGACAGAGGCAGTTGAAAAATGGCGCATGCGGGATCTTTCAAAAGAGACCATCAAGTACATCTTTGTTGATGGCGTTAATTTCCGTATGCGCATGCACGGCAGTATAGAGCTT
>JAFCZZ010000253.1 GCA_019314085.1 Deltaproteobacteria bacterium
CCTGCTCCTGGACGAACCGACGAATCATCTGGATGCCGAAACGGTGGCCTGGCTTGAACGTCATCTCCAGCAGTATGAAGGGACGGTGATTGCCGTCACGCACGACCGGTATTTCCTGGATAACGTTGCCGGGTGGATTCTGGAACTTGACCGGGGAGAGGGCATCCCCTGGAAGGGAAACTACTCTTCCTGGCTTTCGCAGAAACAGCAGCGGCTGCAACAGGAGGAAAAACGGGAATCGGAACGGCAGAAGACACTGCAGAGGGAGCTGGAATGGATCAGCATGTCGCCGAAGGGTCGCCAGACAAAGTCGAAGGCCCGTATCAGTGCCTATGAATCACTCATGAACCAGGACTATGAAAAGCAGGAGAAGGATCTGGAGATATACATTCCGCCAGGACCCCGTCTCGGAAAGATCGTTATAGAGGCGGACAATGTGAGCAAGGCATTCGACGACCGGCTCCTGTTCGAAGGAATGACTTTCGCGCTGCCTCCGGGGGGCATTGTCGGCGTCATCGGACCGAACGGCGCGGGTAAAACGACGCTCTTCAAGATGATAACCGGAAAGGAAACCCCCGACTCGGGCACGATAACCGTCGGCGAAACGGTCTCGCTCGCGTACGTCGATCAGGAACGGGATACGCTCGACCCGAACAAGTCGGTATGGGAGGTGATCTCCGGGGGATCGGACCTGGTCAAGTTGGGGGAGAGGGAAGTGAACTCACGGGCCTACGTCGGGCGATTCAACTTCTCGGGGTCGGACCAGCAGAAAAAGGTGAGCATGATCTCCGGGGGCGAGCGCAATCGCGCCCACCTTGCCTGCATCCTCAAGGAGGGGGCCAACGTGCTCCTGCTCGACGAACCGACAAACGATCTGGATGTGAACACGATGCGGGCCCTCGAGGAGGCGTTGGAGCAATTCGGGGGATGCGCCGTCATCATCAGCCACGACCGATGGTTTCTCGATCGCATTGCCACGCACATCCTTGCCTTTGAGGGGGACAGCTCCGTCGAGTGGTTCGAAGGCAACTATTCCGATTATGAGGCCGACCGGAAAAAGAGGCTCGGGAAGGCCGCCGACCAGCCGCACCGGATCAAATACCGGCAGTTGACACGATAAGGGAAAAGAAGGGAAAGGGGTCACCCATTCAAGGTGACCCCGCTCTTGCTACTCCTCTATGGCCTTGTATTCATCCATAACCTCTATCAGTACGCCATTCGTATATTGGGGCATTATCCACGTCCACCGCCCGTCCGGAGCCTTCTCATCGAAAAAGTAGTGATCGCTGGGGAGCGATACTCCCCCCTCATGTAACTGCCGAACGGTGTCGTCAAGATCGGATGAGGCAAAAGCAATGTGATGCACGCCCTCTCCATGTGTCTCCAAGCGCTTGAACAGCGGTGATTGGGGGTCGAGCGGCTGCAGGAGCTGGATGTCACAGGCACTGCCGGCAGCATTGAAAAATGCCGTAACGTACCGGTCTTCACCCGCGAAGCACTCCTCCCTGGTCGCTTTCTCCGTAAATTGCTGTGAAGAAACCGCGCCAAGCATCTTTGCATAATGCTCGATTGCCTGGTCAATATCCCGGACCAATATGCAAATATGGGCCAGTCTTTGCTTTACCTTGTTCTCCATGAAAGCCCTCCCTTCTCCTTTTGGTGTCACAATCCAAATACAGACTTCCAGCGACCGAAACGTTCTTCGCGCTCCGAGTCGCTCCATTGCGGTTCGAACGTTGTATCAACCCGGTGCAGTTTTGTCGAGGAATACGGCTGGGGAATTCCGGATTTTTCCACACGATAATAAACGGGGGGGGGGGGGGGAGGTCTCAACACGTGACAAACCGGATCATTATACCTGTTGATTGTTGAGACCTGACCCCGATCTTTCCCTATCTGTTTTTGTATTCCTGAATCTTGTCATACATAAAAGAAAACCCTGGTGTTATTCGCTCCGTAATGTTGTTGGGAAGGACGGTTCTCACCGGTTGACCAATGTTGAGGCGCCCCCCCGACTTAAAGAGATTATCGAGTACATAGAAAACGAGACTGCCCGGAATCCCGATGGCGATCTCGCTTTCGGTCGTGCCGGAGAACGCGCGATCGCCCATTCCCGGAATGACAACCTGCGGCCTCCCCGTCAAGAAAGGCATCAGGCCTCCCTTCTGGCATGACTCCCCGAACCCTTCAAAGGACGAGATGACGGGATATTTGTATTCGTAGGTAAGCGCCTGGACGATATGGGTTATCTGGACGCCATCGCCATAGACCAGTATCGAATCGGGGGTGACAATGGTGTCGGCCAGGGGGGAGCAGACAAAGCCCTTGAATTCGGCCATTCGCTCATAATTCTCTTCACCGACACCCTTCTTGGCGAAGGCAAATCTCTTCTCCTCGGCCTCCCGGTCTTTATGCCATCCCTGACGTACCTGGCTTTCAATGAGGTCTTCCTCGGGCACGTATTCCCAGCGATGCCCTGCTGTCGCAGGAACGCAGAAGTTATCGTCGGATGTCATAGCCACGTGCATCCGATGGCGCCGGGCGTAGGTGAAGGCCTGACAGAGCGACCACTTCTGACCCTGTGACGAAGGCCGATGGGCCTGGGCGGGTATCTCTGAAATATCCCTGATGTACTTGATTGCCACGGGGTCGGTATACAGTTTCAGCTTTTCAATGAGCAGACGCCCAGCCTCTTTATAATCGGATACTTCACTCATGATCTTCCTCCTCTTCGTTTAAATAAATAAAATAAATAGGGACAGCTGTTCCTATTTTAAAGGGCGCTGTCCCTATTTTATATTTTAATATTTTCAAAGGCCTTATTTCAACCTGGCCGCGGCGAATTCATGGGCCTGCGGCGGCGATTTGACTTCCTGCCTCAGGCTGAGACGAATCGCTTCCGTGGGGCAGGTGGAGGTACAGGCGCCGCAGCCGATACAGACGGCTTCCTTCACCTGTGACACATCGTCGATGACCGTGATGGCGTTCATAGGACAGCGATCCTCGCAGACACCGCAACCGATGCACTCATCGACGTCAACCCCGGCCAGATAATTGGAATAGGAAAGAATGTCCAGGCCCCAGTTATTGTTGATGGGCATCAGGAATGCACAGCAGCATCGACAGCAGTTGCAGATGGTATGCATGAATCCGTCAACGTTATCGATGATATGGACCAGCCCTTCGTCGTCCGCCTCTTTCACTATCTGCAAGGTTTCTTCTTTTGTGATCTCCCGGGCCATTCCATGCGCTACCATATACCGCCCCATATTACCGAAATGGAGGCAGTTCTCCGTTGAGTAGTCACAGCCCTCGCCTCGGGATCTGGCCAAAACGCGGCACGGACAGTGGCCTACCGCCTGATACGAAGACGCATCGATCATGGGCTTGATTACATCAAAGGGAAGGATGGTGGACGTTTCTTTGAGTGACGTGTCAACGGGGATCACCCGCATCAGCGGTACACCTCTGGCCATTTCGGCTGCAAAGGCCTCTTCATGATATTCCTTGTAGAGCGGACTCAATGCCTTGACCTGTTCTGTTTCCCGGCCGCCCCAAAACGGCGTCTCCTGCCACCCGACCAGGGAGGGGAGCAGCCGATACCGCTTCTCTCTCCCCGGCCGCATGTCACGATAGACGGTGCCTCTCTCTGCCATGCCGTCCAGTAGTTCTTCAATTCGATCGACCCTGTCGGGATACAACGCTTTGACTTCGCTAAGAGGCAGATTCTTCTCGAAGGGGAGCGTCAAGGCCACCTCGGCCTCTTCCAGGGTAAAC
>JAFCZZ010000254.1 GCA_019314085.1 Deltaproteobacteria bacterium
GTAGTCAAGACCCTTTTGTGCATCTGTACGAGCCTTTTTGATCGCACCAGCGATATGGGGCTTAGCCTTGTCCCGAAGACCCCGTGCAATCACGCCACGGTTCTTCCACGCGGTTTTAGCAAGTGAGCCTGCTGCTTTTGCCACATTCGTCCACTCACCCTCTTCGATGGCATAGACGGTGTCAGCAGTACGTTCAATAATGTTATCCAAGTTCATATAGGACTCCTTGCGAGTGTTGGTCTTCGTCCGATTCGTAAGTTGGTAGTTCTTGGCTGCCTTACCCACGGTATTGATCTTAGTTGGGTCCATACCTCGCAAAACTGCGCTATGGGCGTGATGTTTCTGATGACCCTTCTTGGCTACTTTGCTAGCGATGGGAGAGGGGTGTTCATCTTGGGTGTTGGGAGTGTTGGCCTCCATGGAAGGGTTAGTACCCTGGATAGGCTTGCTCTTGACGTTGCTTTTGAGTTGCTTCTCAGCTTCAGCAGCGTGACGAGTCTGTTGAGCATAATTAGGATCCATCTTCATACGAGCTTTATGCTTGATGAAGTCGGAAGCTATGCCCTTCATAGCACCACCACCAACAGCAAGGGCTGTAGTACCAATAAGACCCGCAACCGGGTGCTTCAGGGCCATTGAACCGGCTTTAGCAGCGACCTTAGCCTTGCTACCCCAGGCATAATCGAGTCCTTTTTGGAGTTTAGGCCCGTGCTTTTTCAGAAGCTGACCACCTACTTTGCTTTTCTGTAGGTGGGGTTTAATCTTGTCCCAGAGATAACCTTCATCCATCTGTTGCATCTTTGCCTTCTTCTTCATAAGTTTCTTATTTGACCGTTGAACATCTTTGAGGATCAGCCATCGTTTGGCCTTGGTAACGGGTTTACTGATCATGTGACTCATGGCGCTACCAACCACAAACCCACCTATGGCATACCGGGTTTTCTTTGCCCTTGCAAGCTGTGCTCTTTTGGCTGCGATGCCTTCCTTAGCTACTTTACGGGCTGCCATTTTACCGGCTTCACGTCGTAAGTTTACTTTGTAACCTTCTGATAGCATAGACAAGATCTCCCTATCCTCCCTAATAAAGACGGGTTAATGGAAAACCGTTCTGGGAACGTGTTTTCAGACCCCCAAAAACAGTCCCACTAGCCATTCTGGGAATCCCATAGGCTATAATGGGCCTTAAACTAACATGCTCGTGGGAATTTAGGATCCCCCACTGGGACACGTCCCCCATACGTACCACCTACGGGTGCAAGTTTCGATCTCGAAACCGTGCTAAAACGCCGAGAACAAGTCTCAACAAATCTCAAAACCCCCGCCACCATTGACGATTCGACAAATCTTGATTTCACTCCATTATGTAATTAGGCCAAAAGTTCGTCCCGCACCCGCACTGGTTACCGAAGGTAACCAGTACTAACTACCGGCCAGGAGTCTGTTGTTGGGTGCTGGTAAAAGACATCAACCACGCGGCTACGTCCGCCTATATGCTGCATCAGAGAATTCACTCTCTTGCGGCTGGGTTGGGCGGCTGGGACCGCATACCTGAAGGGAGCTTGATATGGGTATTGTTGAAATCAACGCGAAGCAGTTCGTCGAGGGTGGCCCGCTCGTCTATGAGAACCCCTACGACGACCCGAGCAACTGGTACTGTGAAGAGTGCGGCATGGAGGCCGGTGACGGTCCCGGTGGCTCACACATGGGCTACTGCAACTCCAGGGAGTACACGTACTCCGGTCCCACGAATACCGAGTTCACCGGCCCCACCGGGACGACCGGGCAGTGCTGGGTCGTGCCCTTCGACCCCGAGGTCGCGCAGCTTGAGGCCGACAGTGACGGCTCCGAGCCGATGTCCGAGTCCGAGTACTACGAGTACAACGGGCGCGACCCCGAGTACGGTGACTGCTGAGGCCCCCGGAGCGCACCTCCCAACGCACCCCTTGGGTGCGTTGCATGGTGTCCTTCGCCCCGACGACTAATTTCCGACTTGGGGAATTTCCCCAGAAAGAGAGCCAGTATCATGGCAGATCGTACCTTCAACCTGTTCCTCCGTTTGTTCGTCCTCCGCACCCGGAAAGACGGGGCGAACTATTGGGACAAAGTGACCGAGACTCGTCTCGACGAGTCGTTCACCGACGTGCCCGTCATTGCCGAGGCTCTCAAAGCCTTGGCCGACAGCGACCGGGTGGACCTCGACCTGGATCCCAAGAACGAGGAGATTTCGCTTCTCGTCGAGGAGATCAAAAAGGCCAAGGCTCGCACTCGCTCCTCGGTCACCGAGGCTGCCTTTGACGCTTGGATCCACAAGCTGAACGGCATTCGGGCCTATGCCCGCAAGGTTGCCGCGAAAGCTCCGGGCAACGTCAACGTGGAACTCGCTGCCTGGACCCGCAACGCCTCGTAACCGAGGCTTGCTCGACATCGCCTTTCTAATAGAAAGGCACTGAAGCTGCAAGTCAGCACGGTGAACTAGTGTCACCTTCCCAGCCCCTTCGGGGGCTGCATAGGTTCCACTAGGCCGCAGGGCCAGAAAGGAGACAGCATGGAGCAAGTTCCTCAGATCGTGATCGACTGGTACGTGAACGTTGGCTCCTCGAAGGGGTACATCGTTCTCGACGAGCAGGACAACGTGGAGCGCATTACCTGCCCGAAGGCAGGTACAAGCGGGCATATGTGTTGCGGCTATTGCCCTCACTGCGGTGCCCCGAGTTTCTGCGGTTGCAATTGCAACAAGAGCTAGCGCCACCTTCGAGTGCTCCCCGAGGAGCACTCTGTAGGTGTCACTAAACACCTGGAAAGGGGTACCACATGGGTACTCGGCTCTCGCTCCTGATCGCTCCGAAATTCCTGGCCGCCCTACTGGGCGTGGCGCAGGAGGACATTGACCGTGGTTTCGGTCTCGTGGATGCCTACGAACGGACGCCGGATAACGGCACCGATACGTATGCGGCCATGGTGGACGATCCGGTCGGCGCGATTCTCTCCGATTATCAACGTCCGTTCGAATACGAGGGAGCCACCTACGGTGGCACTCTCAGCTTCGGCAAGTGGGGCGCAGATCGCCTCTGGGGGATCCTCTGTATTGCGGGGATCTCCATGGACCCGAACGTGGGTTCCATGGATCGTGCCGAAGAACGGCACATCGTAGACTGCGTCATAGACGCGGTTCGGGTTGAGGATCACCGGAACCTCAACTGGGTGGTCTTCGCGGACCACTGCACTGGCCTCTCCTGGGGCTAGTATTCATACCCCGCTACGGCGGGGTTTTTTAGAGCCTTTCCAGCAGGAAAGGTTCTAAAGAACTCCATCGGATGGAGATTCTTGAGACCCCTTCCAGCAAGAAAGTTCCAAAAATCCCTAACCACGAAAGGAGGCGCTATGCCAGTTACCGAATGGACCGAGGAGATGCTGCGAGACTACGGCAAGGACAACGGCTTTGACCCCGACAAGGGGCTGCTTAAGGACATTCCTATCGAGGAGGTTACCACCGACATGGTGATCATCACGGAGTGTTTCCACGAGCTGCGGGAAGCTGTCTGTGTCCTGAACTCTGACCCGGACTTCGACTATGATATGTGCCATCACGCCATGTTCAGAGCCGCCAATATCCTCATGGCCTTCCCAAGGCCCGATGGAGACCACAACTACATGGCAATGACGCCAGCAACTTCCGTGTACCTCTTCGGGGAGGATGACGAGTACATGGATCCCGAACTCAGGCTCTGACGCAAAGTGCTACCGTCCCTGCCCCTTCGGGGGCAGCAT
>JAFCZZ010000255.1 GCA_019314085.1 Deltaproteobacteria bacterium
TCATCTCTGCGCTGCCTGGCATCGAGGAGGGAAATTTCCGGATATGGCCCCAGGGCAAGTTTCTTTTCCTTGTTGTCGAAACGGTATTTGAAATTCCACAGTTTGCCGCCTGAAGGAGTGACCAGAAGAAACAGCCCTCCCCCGTCAAAAAGTTTGTATGGATTCTTCCGGGGTTTAGTTGTGCGAATCTTGACTTCTGAAAGTGGCGTGATTCTCTTTGGCATAACTGCATTTCCTCCTGTTTTGGGGGCTTGCAATTCTCTTTGGGGGCTTTTCATGGTTCAAAAGGGCCCCAAAAGCACCGGATTTCAATGAAGCTTATAGCACCTCTTTAGACACAAGACAAGAAAAAACCCACTATTTCTAGTGGGTTCCGTACTTCTTTGGACTGTATGGGATTACCAAATGGTGGAGGCGGCGGGAGTCGAACCCGCGTCCGAAAATATTCCACTGCAGTGTCTACGCGCATAGCCTTTGATTTCGATTCGTGCCTGAAAACTCCCAAAGGCAGGATTGATCAGACACTATCCTGATTAGTTCTCGCCTCACTCCCTCCAGGATAAAGAAGATCGGCCAGTCCGCCTATATGACGCCCTCATCCGACCCGGCAGACATGGTCGGGAGACCGGTAGCCGTCTAAGCGGCTACAGCGTAATCGTAGTTGTCTGCGATTATGTTTTCCTACCTGTTTAACGAGGCCACGCGGCTACAGCTTCACCTATCCCCGTCGAAACCGTGACGCCCCCATATGAAAGATCATTAATTGTGCTCTTACTATAGACACCTTTGCCGCCCAAGTCAAGGAGGCTCGGAGACCCGCTACCAGCCCTTGCCGCGTGAGCTCATATCCCTCTGCGCATCGCGCATATCGTCTCTGTGTCTGATATCCTGTCTTTTGTCATACAGCTTCTTGCCCTTTCCGATCCCGATCTCCAGCTTCACCCTTCCGTTCTTGAAATACATCTTCAGGGGCACGAGTGTCAGTCCTTTCTCGTTTGCCTTCCCGTAGAGCTTCTTTATCTCTCGTTTGTGCAGGAGCAGCTTGCGAACCCTCAGCACACTGTGATTGGTGCGGTTCCCGTGGGAATAGGGGCTGATGTGCATATCATAGACAAACACCTCCCCGTTTTGTACCTGGGCGTAGCTGTCCTTCATATTCCCCCTGCCTTCCCGAAGGGCCTTCACCTCGGTCCCGGCAAGGACAATCCCCGCCTCATAGGTGTCTTCTATGAAGTAGTTGCGCCGTGCCAGCTTGTTCTGGCATATGATTTTCTCAGCAGGTCTATCCTTTTTTGCCATCATGAACCCTTATCATTCAGCGGACATTTCACAGAGGGTGTCATCCTCCACGGATCGTCCCGGAAGATAGTCCATCTTCACATGGCTCATCGCCTTGAAGATGTTTTCACGCACGTCCGTATTGTCCCTCTCCATGCCATCGAGAAGCCTCTTGATATACATCCTCCGCGAGGTATCACTGGTGGGACACCTGTTTTCTAACACGGGCAGATTTCTTTCCCTCGCGTACTTCTTGATCAAGGGTTCCCGGACGTACGCAAAGGGGCGAACCAGGTGAAACTTCCCCCCGAATACCGACTGGTCCGGCATCATCGTGCTGATCTCCCGGCCGTAGAAGATGTTGATCAAAAGTGTCTCTATGATATCGTCCTTGTGGTGAGCGAAGGCTATCTTATTGCACCCGTTTTCATTGGCTATCTCAAAAATCCTCTTCCTCCTCATCCTCGAGCAGAGAAAGCAGGGGTTCTTTTTGTTGTAATCGCTGTGCGCCAGGGGACCGATATCGGTTTTTTCCATGATATAGTCGTACCCGTTCTCCTTGAGGTGTCTTTCCAGCGTTGCGTACCCTCGGTATTCTTTATCAAAGCCCATATCTATATTGACCGCCAGGATTGAAAATCGAGGGAGAAAGACCATGGGTGTATTGAGAAGGTCGAGGAGTACAAGGCTATCCACCCCGCCGGAGACACCGACAAGCAGGCGGTCACCCTCTTTGATCATACCATAATCAACAGCGGCCTTTTCGAGCCACTTTTTGAGATGCAGGTACAGCTTCGAGCGCTTCTCTTTCAACAGAATTTTCCCCTCTTGAAACAACCTTTACCGGCAGGTAACAACCGATCCAAAATATGTAGCACACTATCATGAAAATGGAATCACGCCAAACCTGAAATATTTTATAAGGGCTACAGGGTTGGATTAACAGCAAAAAATAAAAATAACAATTTTTTCTTGACAACTACCGCTTCTTAAATCTAAGATGCGCGAAACGAGTTTCTTCCAAAATTTTATAAATAGTATTTGCCCGGTATATTCTCAAAAGGGGGACCCACGTTGCTATGCCCTAAAATCATCTCTCAAGAATCTCGAAATCTTTTAGGCAGTTGGATCTATCAGAGTATGTTTTACTCAGTCAGCAATTCTTTTTGAACGAGGGGCACCGGATGATTCCACTACTTATAAACACACCTGAGACAATGTTCAAGATCAGGGTGGTCACCGCAACACCTGAGACAATGTTCAAGATCAGGGTGGTCACCGCAAAAGACGCCTCCGAAGAAACTCTGGAGCGTTTGCAGGCAATAGGCGTCCTCCATATAGAAGAACCCCAGGAATTAGATCCCGCCGATATAACAGCAATAGAGGAAAAAAGAAATCTCATACGGAGAATATCCGTCAACATCAACGATATTCTATCGCATGTAAGGGGAGAGCACCGGATACTCATACCGGAAGACGCACCCCCTCAAGCCCTCGACACAATTTTGCATCGGACCGACAGGCTCCGTGAAAGGTGCAACCGCCTTCGTGAGGAGGCGACAAAGCTGGAAACCGATATCTCCAATATGGAGGGACTGGGCAGATACCTGGATATCCTGGCACAGGAGATAAATCTCCCCCTGAAAGACCTGAATTATTCCGGGAGCTACGTGTCGGCCAAGGTATTCGTATTCCCGGTGGAGACCGCCAGGACATTCCTGGAAAAGGCCGGCCGGCATATCCTTCAGCATGTCACCGCCTCCTCAACAGAGGAAACGGTGCTCTATGCCATCGCCAGAACCACCAGTCAGAATGCGGTGGAGGCCCTGGCGCGCGACCTGGGAGCTCTGCCGCTTGAGATACCCGATGAAGAATTAACCTTGGGGGACTTTAGCGCGAAGAAGGAGGATATCGTCGGGAGAAAGGAGGAGGAGATCGAAGAGGTAGAGAGGGAAATAGGAAGGCAGTCTCCCGGGAAGATGAGATGCTGTCCGCTATCGAGCATATGTCAGAAACCCACTATGTCTCACTGATTGAAGGCTGGGCGCCCCAGAGTAAAACCGATTTTATCGTATCAGAGATACACAAATCGCTCGACAATGCATTTGTCGACTCACGCCAGCCGGTGGCCTCTGACGAACCTCCGACACGACTACAGAACCCGCGCGCCATCAGGCCGTTTGAGGTGATCGTCAGCCTCTTCAGCCTGCCGAAGTACGGCGGGTGGGACCCGACACCGAGTGTGGCCTACTTCTTTGCCTTCTTTTTCGGTCTCATGCTCTGTGACGTTGTCTACGCGGCGGGGCTACTGATTCTCGCCCGGTTCGTCCTTGACAAACTCGTCGACGACCCCTCTACCGAGGGGGTCGATCTGTTCCGCAAGGTGTTGTACATCAGCGGAGGGGTCGCCTTCGTCTTCGGCGTTCTTTCAGGAACGTATCTGGGAGATTTTCTGTTTATGTTTTTCGGGATCAGCCTAGAGTCAATCGCCCTGGTAAAGTGGGTACAGGCAAAACTTTCAGACCCCATATCCTTTATCAATCTTTCGCTGATAATCGGTCTTATACATGTGAATATCGCTCACACCCTCGGCCTCGTAAAGGGGATACAGGAGGGAGACCGGGGGATGATTGTCAGCAAGGCAGGCCTGTTCCTTGTGGAGGCGTTCGGCATCCCTTACATCTTCAAGGCCATGCTGGGCATTGAACTCCTCCCGCTGCCCCCCTGGGTATACGGCATGCTCGCCTATCCTATGACCGCAGGGCTGATCCTCATCGTGGTCGGCGCATTTATGCAGATGGGGGGCTTGGGAAGTGTGTTCTGGATTTTCGATCTTACCGGTATACTGGGTGACATCATGTCATATTCCAGACTCGCCGGGGTCGGGCTGGCCACCTTTTATCTCGCGTCCTCCTTCAATCTGCTCTCCAACTGGGTCTCATCCACGGTATCGTCCGTTATTCCCGGCATGCTGGGGGCCATTCTGGCATTTGCCATAGGGATGGTCATGCTGCTGATCTTCCATGTGTTCAACCTGTTTCTCAGCAGTCTTGCCGCTTTTATACATTCTCTCAGGCTCTGCTTTGTGGAATTTCTGTTGAAGTTTTATGAGGGGGGCGGGAAAGAATATAATCCGTTTCATCTGAGCGTAAGAAGAGAAACAATAGTAGGTAAAAAATTCTAGAGAGAGGTGAAGAAATGACATTGATTCAAGCCTTGGCTACATTTGGTGGTGCTATGGCGCTCGCGGGGGGTCTTGCAGGATCAGCTATAGGAATTGCCAATGCCGCCTCTTCCGGGGTGGCCACCCTGTCCGAGGAACCGGGACAGTTGAGAAACGTGATCGTCTTGGCATCCCTTCCCATGACACAGAGTTTCTACGGTCTTATCATCCTGATTATAATCCTCACGGTGGTCCTGCCGAAGATCGCTGTCGCCGGCGCCGGCGCGGGGATTATGGTGCTGGGGATCGGCATTATGGCCGGATTCGCCGAGCTCTTCTCCGCGATATTTCAGGGATCGGTTTGCGCCTCGGGTATAGCGCTCCTTCCGAAGACAAAGGGGCGTATACTGACGGCTTCGATGATGCTCGCCGTCTTTGTGGAACTGATAGGCGTGCTCGGCCTGGTCTTTACCATCATGGCACTCAGTATACTCAAGCTGATGTAAGAGGGTGAACAGTATGGAAACCGACAAGATAAGAGCGGCTATCCTCGATAAGGCGCACAAAGAGGCGGGAGAAATCGTGACCAACGCCAAGGCGAAGGCTAAAGACCTGATGGCACAGGCGAAGGAGCAGAAGAAAAAGCGCTTCGAAGAGGAGAAAAAACGTATCATATCGGAGGCACAGCGTGAGGCATCGAGGATACTGGCACAATCCTCTCTCAAGGCGCGGCAGGAGATACTGAAGGAGCAAGACGCCGTCATCAATGAGATCATAGCGAAGACGAAGGAAGATCTGGCCAAGAAAGCAACCGAAGAGAAGGCGTTTGCCACCCTCATCAGGGAGGCGATCGAGGCCTTTGAATCGGAAGAAAAACTCAAGATCCTCGTATCCCCGAGAGATGTCGCCATCGCCCGTAAGGTCGTCGAAGGAGATGGCGATCTGAAAGAACAGATAGCCGAGGTCGGCGAACGCGATTGTCTGGGGGGTGTTATAGCAGAATCGATGGACGGTATGGTGAGCATTGACAACACGTTTGATGTGAGACTGGGGATGCTGACGCCAAAGATCATGCCCGAACTGGGCAGCAAACTTTTCGGAGAGACCAAACAGTGAACCTGATAAGCGCGCGGTATGCATTCATGTCGGCCTATCTCAAAGGCGAGGAGTCCCGGGCTGTAACCTCCGAACAGATCGGTGAGGTGCTGCAGAGATCCGCGACCATACAGGATGCCCTGGAGATCATCGGGGACACCGATATCGGCGAATACCTGCTCGACCAGCCGATCAAGACCTTTGATGACGCAGATGAGCATCTGTGGATGTACCTGGACGAATGTCTGGGGCGTCTTGAGGGCTTCGATATACCTCCGGATATGTTGCGCGTTGCCCGCCTGTACGCCGAGAAGTACGATGTCCTGAATATCCGAATAGCGCTGAGAACGATCCTGAAAAAAGTACCCTCCTCCATGGTGCCGGTGGGCGCGATCCACAGCGGAGGGTCCCTGCACGAGATGTCTGCAGCGAGGGATAAGGATGAACTGTCCTCGATCCTCGCGACATGCAATCTGGGGGACTACCTCCAGACCATAGAGGAAATCAACGAAAAGGATGCACAATCCGTATCCGAGGGAGAAGTTGCCCTGCAAAACCTCTATCATCAGAAGGTGCTGGAGGCATTCAGGGGTATGGCCGATGGACAGCTCCTCGAGAAGGCCTTCAAGATCGGTATCGATATGGCAAACCTCCAGACGGTCTTCCGAATATCCCTTGGAGGCAATCATGCCACAGGCGCGCCGGTCCTCATCGGCGGCCGTATGCTTTCTGAGAGCACCGTGCAGGAATTGCTCACGCTGAAGATGGCCGAAATAACAGGGAGGCTGGAAAATACAGGATACCACGTGGTGGCGCAGGAGGTATCCAAGGGCTATGAAAAGGGCGGAGAGATCACGGCAATAGACAAGGTAGCGGAGAAACATAGGTTCAGGATCCTCAAGGATCTTCTCTCTCCCAGAATTTTGTCCACCTCCAATATGTCATGGTATCTGCTCATCAAGGAACTGGAGATACGGAATCTGAGGTTGACCTTTAAGATGCTCGCAGACGGTATACCGCCGGCGGAGATAAAGGATCTGGTGATCGCGGCATGACGGAAAACATAACCACAGCCATCATAGGAAACAGGGATCAGACAGCCCTGATGAGACTTGCCGGCGTTGAGAAGTGCCGGATCATAGAAGAGGGGGATGACACCCGTGAGAAGGTCAGAGAGGCCCTGATGGATCTGGCGGGCGATAGCTCCGTCGGAATCATCATGCTGCCGGAAGACTGGGGCAGGGATGCGGCAGACACGATCAGACACATAAAGGAGAGCAAACGCACCTCGGCCATCGTGATAGCGATCCCTTCAGGGTTTAAGACAGAAGAGCAGGATGTAAAGGAATATTACAGGACATACACGAAGAAACTGATAGGATTTAATGTGAACATCTGATGA
>JAFCZZ010000256.1 GCA_019314085.1 Deltaproteobacteria bacterium
GGGCGCTGGAAGATCACGCACTTTTCCGGCTTGTGATCGGATATCTCGATTGCGTCATCCAGGAGCGGTTTGTAGGGAATGACCTTTTTCCCTTCAATACCGCAGGATGCGGAGACCATGACCTTCGGTTTCGCATCATCGATGCGGATTGCCAGTTCGTTGGGCGCAAACCCTCCGAATACCACGGAATGCACGGCACCTATCCTCGCGCAGGCGAGCATGGCAACCGGGGCCTCCGGGATCATCGGCATATAGATGATAACCGTGTCTCCCTTTGACACGCCAAGGTCTCTCAGTGCACCCGCAAATGTTGAAACTTTTTTGAGAAGTTCACCGTAGGTTATCTTCCTCACGGTATCTGTCACCGGGCTGTCATAGATGATGGCGGTTTGGTCTCCCCGGCCATTCTGCACGTGATAGTCCAGCGCATTGTAACAGGTGTTCAGCATACCTCCGGCAAACCATCGGTAAAACGGTTTATTGGTGTCGTCCAATACCGTATCCCACTTTTTATCCCACTGCAGGGCCTCGGCAGCCTCTCCCCAGAACTCGTCAGGGCGGTTGATGGATTGTTCATAGAGTTTAGAATACTCAGCTGTCATCGTGCAGTTCACTTCCTTTTCTTGTTACTTTTGTTTTTCCCCAGGATTGTGGTCCAATCCGCTTGACCTTTATCCCGTTGATAGCGATAATTTCTCCGGTGCGCTGACGGTGTCAGTTCCAATTGAGTCGCCACATCGTCAACAACCCCGAATACAGGGAGATACTCATAGCACTTCTCACGGGACGTGGGCAAGAGAAAAAAAGGACAATCCGGAGTAGATAGATTGTCCCCTGTAGGTACCCTGCGATTCAAGCAATGTCATATATCGTTGTTTCCATGCGTATTCAAAAAAATCCTGTTTGGCGTCTGCCATACGTTTCTGCCTTCCTGTGGGGAAGGGGATGCTCCGGCATGCGGTCTTGCTCAATAACAGGGAAGGAACTTCTATCTTTTACGATTACCGAGAGGCCTATGCCTTTTTTCTTCTTTCAAGTTCGGCGGAATACCCGTCTCTCAACAGTTGCAGAAAGGAGACAATTGTTGAGTAAATAAATCTATTGTCGTCGGTTCCTTCCTGCTCGACGACAGGCTTGACCTGCTCGAAGTCTTCAAGCTGTTCATCAAGGGAGATAATTTCCTGCTCAAACTGGCGGAGAATATTTTCCTTGTCGAGGAATCTGAAAAAGAACAGTTTAACAAGAAAGTCGAAATCATAGTCTATAGGATTCGGCGATCCGATAAGGCTTTGTTTGAAGAGTTTTCCCCCCTCGTCGGTTATGGTATACATATGCTTGTTGGGCTTGCCGGTCTGAAAGATCACCTCTTTTTTTACCAGATTAGCGGTTTCGAGTTTTCGCAATGCGGGATAAATCTGATTGAGACTCAGGTTGTACGCTATCATCATCTTTCCGGTGATGTTCTTTATCTTGTAACCGGTCTTCGGGCCCGACATAAGAAAACCGAGAATCATCATATCTGTTTCCATGGATGTCTCCCCCTGAAGTTACTTTTAATACAACCAATTTACAATAATATATCCTCTGAGAAAATATAAGAATGAAAATCGTATGTCAAGACAATTGTTTAACACTTGGGGAATTTGTCTGCTATTGCTTTTCAAATCCTTTTCGGACAGAGTGCTTAAATCATGTGGTATCCCGATGTCCGTCAAAGGAGAGACCACGGGGGGAAGCGTGTACCCCTGTCCGAAATGGCATACTGCCGAGGTGTTGTGCGACGTTATTAATCGTGAAAAATTTCTATTGTGCCAGCGGCTGCGGAATTTTCAGAGGAACATCGACGGGTTTCACAAACCTGTCCATACTGTCTCTGGTATTGGACAGATTGAGCCTATCGAATAGAAATGAAAGCTTGCCCTCCAGTTCCGCCCCGATTGCCTCCAGAATATCGGGCGGGAGGTTCCACATATCCTCCTTGAACCGGCCGAATCCCTTTTTCCTGGTCTTGTAGATGAACTGCTCGTCGGTGTCGCTTTCCTTCTGCTCACCCTTCAGGTCTGTGCTGATGTATCCGTATATCCTGTCTTTCAGGTCTGCGGGAAAGTGACTGCTGTCATATATGATATTCTGAAACCCTGTCGCCAGATGTATTTCGGATGTCTCCGTCTTCGGAAATCGGTCAAACGCCTCGTCGGGAAGGGTTGATGCACCGTGCTGAACGGCGCCCGACAGACCGTACCTGGCCTTTGCCACACGGGAGATTTCCTCCAGCGTGTCAAAGTCTATCTTCGCCTCTGCAATCGAACCGTCAGGCAGCGGAACGCCCCCGTGGGTAGTCCCCGTCTGGATACTGATCTTGCTGATCCCCTTCAGACCCTCCCCCTTTTCGCGGAGCCCTGTAAGATAGCTGTCCATAAAAACGGTAAATTCCTCTACCGTGGTGTTCTTGTCCCCTATCTCCCCGATCTCTCCGCCTATCGACACGGTCACGCCTGCCGGTTCTGTCTGCCGTATCATGGCGGTTATATCCGCGGTTACCGAATAGTTTCCCTCCTGTTGCTCCCGAATGGTAGTTTTGCTGAGGTCGGCGATGGTGGAGGCATCGATGTCGATGTTATAAAACCCCGCCTCGATCGCCTCCCGTATCAGTGATTTGATTGCCTGAATCTCCGTCTCCGGGTCGTCGGCGTATTTTTTCGCGTTGACCTGGAAGTGGTCACCCTGCAGGAAGAGGGGGCCTGTGTAACCGGTTTTGATGGCGGCGGCGGTTATCACGGTGGTATATTCCGAGGGGCGTTGATCGGTGTACCCGATCTCCGAACGGGCGATTTCAAAGATGACAGGTCCGGCACCAGCCTTCATGGCCGCGCGGAATACCGCTTGGGCACTGTAATAGGTGATGCCTCGCAGGTTGATCGCGGGTACCGTGAATCCCGAAACAGCGCCGCTTCCCATAGCCTCGTACAGGGTTTGGATTGATGAGGCCATGCACCCCAATTGTACAGCGGCCCTCCGGATCAGCCACCGTGCGGATGCCTTTACCGTGCTGTCGGCGCTGAATACGGCGGAATACACCAGATTGTCGATCAGGGCGTCCCGCAGGCGGTTCTCGTCCGTTATGACGATGTCTCCCCCGTCGATTGCCAGCACACCGTCGATGTTGCGCTTAAGTTGATCAGTAGTTTGGTAAATCATGACATGTCCCTCTGTAGATATGTTCGATATATAGTATGTTGAGATAACAGATTAGTTCCCTAGGAATGTCTTCGCCTTCTCCACCTCGTACGTGCTCCCCATGTAGATGGGACAGCGTTGATCGAGTGCCTTCGGTTGTATCGAAAGGATACGCTGCCTTCCGTCCGTCGCCATTCCCCCTGCCTGTTCGACAAGGAATGCCATGGGTTGAAGCTCGAAGATAAGGCGGAGTTTGCCTTCCGGGCTTCCCTTCAGTGCCGGGTAGGAGAAGATCCCCCCTCTTTTTATCAGGATATGGTTGATATCGGAGATAAACGCGCCGCTGTACCTCACCTTGTACCCCTCATCTTCCAGTTGTTGTATGTATTCGAGGTGCTCGGGCGTCCAGTCTCTCCTGAGTCCTCCGGCACCCAGGATGTTCCCCCGTTCCTGGAGCGTAATGTCCTCCCCGGAGAGGACATATTCCCCTTCCCTGTTAAGGACGAATTCGTGAGTTCCGTTCCCCGCCGAGTAGATTACCGTGATCAGAGGCCCGTAAGCTATAGACAAGGCGGCGACGA
>JAFCZZ010000257.1 GCA_019314085.1 Deltaproteobacteria bacterium
TGACGGTTACCGGTTTACAGTTCACAGCATTTTACAATGCACTCTGTAACGATGAAAAATACCCGACGATTGAAACATGCTGGATCTTGGGTTGAAGTCGCTATTTTGAAAAGGTGATCTGTCGACTGTTACCACTTGGGAATAGAAACTATCTGACGAGTGACGCGATGACCTCGATATGCTGTGTCTGGGGGAACATATCGATCGGCTGGAGCGTCTCGAGGCGAAAGCCCTTGTCGATCAGGCGCCTGACATCGCGCGCCTGTGTCGCCGGGTTGCACGATACGTAGACGATCTTTCCCGGCCGGAGACGGTCGATGGCCGAGAGGGTCCCCCCGGTGCACCCGACCCGAGGCGGATCTATCAGGAGGGTATCCACGTGGGTACCCTCCCCCGCCAGCCTACCCAGGATTTTCTCCACATCCCCCTTCTGGAAACGAGCGTTGGTGATGTCGTGATTCTCGGCGTTGCGCACCGCGTAGCGAACGGCCGCCCCGTTTATCTCTATGCCGAGCACCTCCCGGACACGGGGAGCGATAAAGAGCGAGAAGAGGCCGCAGCCGCAGCAGGCATCAAGGATTCTGTCTGTTTCCTTCAGGTCGCACATCTCGACAATGCGTTCTACCAGCGTCTCCGTCAGGGGTAGATTCCCCTGGAAGAAGCCGCTGCTGGAGACGATCAGTTCCTTCTCCCCAACGGTTCGGGTGATGTATCTGCGCGGGGGATAGGGGGCCCCTGACCAGAGGATGTACCTCCTGCGCCCCGAAGGGATCTTTCCCGCGGAGAGTTTTTCCCGGAGCTTTGCGTATTCGGTGTTGATTGATTCATCGACGATTGCGCACCGGCTGATATCGACAAGCTCTCCACCCTGTGTGTCCATGAACCCCAGGTGAAACTGCCCACCGGGGGCGGGAACACCGTGAAACTCGGCCTTCCCCCGGTAGCCGAAGGGCAGGGGTGAGGGGATGATCGTCGCCATCGGAGGAGCGACGATTTTTCCTATCCTCTCAAAAGATTCCGCGACCTGCCGCTCCTTGGTCCTCAGCTGAGCCTCGTATGACAGGTGCTGGTACTGGCATCCCCCGCAGAGGGAAAAGTACGGGCAGACCGGCAGGGTCCGGTCCGGGGACGCGGAAATGATCCTGACAATCTCCCCCGTGAGGTAGTTTTTCTTGACCTTCACGATCTTCGCCTCGACGACATCTCCTGCCGCGGTGAAGGGGACGAAGATGACTATGGGGCCGACGCGACCGACACCGTCTCCTCCGAAGGCTACTGTTTCGATAGATACCTGGGTGATGTCTCCCGTACGCACGCTCTGATCCATGACCGCCCCTTATATCCTGCCGGAGGCGCCCGGGCAAGGAGAAACAGCCCTGATTTTCCTTTACAATCACGGCGAATATTGATATTCCCTGCTTTCATTTTTTGTGATATTTTATAAAAGAGATTTTGATAGGATACACAAGATTTCGTTTCAGATGCATGAACAGGATACCTGTTCAGATAAATTTAATCCTGAATATCTTGTTAATCCTGTCGAATTTTTTAATTTATGCCTATGGATAACGATAACATACATCATATCAAGACAGACGACAGGGAGATCATCCTCGTCGGGACGGCGCACGTCTCCCGGGACAGCGCCGAGCTGGTGGAGAAGGTCATCGAGGAGGAGCGGCCCGACACCGTTTGCGTCGAGCTATGCCAGTCCCGGTATGACGCGATCATGCAGAAGACCGACTGGCAAGAGATGGATATCCTGAAGATCATCCGCCAGAAGCGCACATCCCTCCTCCTGTCCCAGCTCATCATGGCATCGTTTCAGAAGAAGCTCGCGGAGCGGTTCAAGATTAACCCCGGCGAGGAGATGATACGCGCGATCAAGAAGGCGGACGAGATCGGGGCGCGGATCGTCCTGGCAGACCGCGACATCCGCACCACGCTCAAGAGAACGTGGCGGAACATGAAATTTTTCAGGAAACTGCGCTTTATCTTTGAGCTGATCTCCTCCATCTTTATCGATGAAGAGATCAGTGAAGAAGACATAGAAAAGCTGAAGGAGCGTGACGCCCTGGAACTGGCCCTCCAGACCTTCGGGAAGGAGTTGCCGGAGATCAAGACCACGCTGATCGATGAACGGGACCGGTTCCTGGCCCGCTCCATCGACAATGCGCCGGGCGGCAAGATCGTCGCGGTGGTGGGGGCCGGTCACGTCCCGGGGAGACTGGAGAATCTGGGCAGAGATATCGACCTTGTCGCCTTAAACGAGGTCCCGCCGAAGGGCGTGGTGGGGCGGTTCATCGGATGGGGGATCTCCTTTGCCGTTATCGGGATCATCGTCGCGGGGTTTTTCCACTCGGGGGGTGAGGCAAGCCTGAATATGATCAAGTGGTGGTTTCTGGTAAACGGCATCCTCGCGGGTCTTGGGGCCCTGGCAGTCCTGGCCCATCCGCTGACGATCCTCGCCTCCATTGCCGCCGCACCCCTGACCTCGATCAACCCCATGATAGCGGCCGGATGGGTCGCGGGTCTCACGGAGGCCGCCCTGAAAAAACCGCAGGTGAAGGATTTCATGGACTTGAAGACGGACATCGCCTCGGTCAGGGGGTTCTGGCACAATAAGATCACCCGCATACTGCTTCTGATAGTCTTCGTCAATATCGGAAGTTCTATCGGGACCTTTCTCGCCATCCCGCTGATGATGCGGTTTCTGAATTAGAACCGGAAGGGGTGTCATGAACCGTTCAGATAAAAAATCCATCCTCTGTCCCAACTGCAGGAGGCTGATCAACCGCGACGAGCCGGTTTGCCCGCACTGCGGGCTCTCACGGCCGGGTTCGGGATGGAACCTGGCCCTCCCCTCAAATTTCCTGAGCGACCCGGCCGACATGATCAAGCTCATCATATATGTCAATGTGGCCTTCTACGTCTTTGCCCTCCTGCTGAATCCGCGGGGGCTGGGGTTGTCCTCCAATCCCCTGGCCTTCCTGTCCCCCTCCAATCACAGCCTTCTCCTCCTGGGGGCGACGGGGACCCTGCCCATAGACAGGCTCCACGGCTGGTGGACACTCCTGTCCGCCTCCTATCTCCACGGGGGGCTGCTCCACATCGTGTTCAACATGCTAGCCCTGAGGCAGCTGGGGATTTTCGTCCTGAATGAATACGGCCTCTACCGTTTCTTCACCATATACACCCTGACCGGGATCGCGGGGTTCTATCTCTCCTATATCGCCGGTGTACCCCTGACCATCGGGGCCTCCGCCAGCGTCTGCGGTCTTATCGGCGCAACGCTCTACTACGGAAAGAGCAGGGGCGGGATCTACGGGCAGGCAATCTACCGCCAGGTTATGGGATGGGTCATGGGCCTTGCACTGTTCGGATTCATGATCCCCGGGATCAACAACTGGGGGCATGGGGGCGGGATAGCCTCGGGGATTCTCTTGGGCTTTCTTTTGGGATATCGCGAAAAGCGGAGGGAGAACCAGATCCACCGCGTTCTCGCGATAAGCTGTATCGTGCTGACCGCCGGGGTCCTGTTGTGGGCCGTTCTGCAGTCTATCTATTACTCGTTCATCGGATAGATGATAAGGGGGACCATTGAAAATCATACTGGCAGGGCACAACGTCGATTATGAGGTGATCAAGGAGTGCCGCACGGCCCTGGATGGGGGGGAACGCCTGACCCCCGAGACCCTCTGCGCCGCCTATGCCCGCATCAGCAGAAATCCCCTTCCCGTCGACGAGCTCAGAATCGTCTTCGGTATGGGCCACAGCTCCATCGCCGAGCATGCCATCTTCAATGTCGATATCCTGGGCGTCTCGCGCCTCGTCGTAGAGGAGATAGAGAAATTCCGCCTCTGCTCCTACACGGAAAAATCCCAGCGATACATACGCCTGGAGGACGATTTCGTCGTCCCGCAGGAGGTAAAGGATGGGGGGCTGGAAGGGCTGTTCGTCGAGACGATCAGGGAGCAGAACCACCTGTATCACGAGCTGTATTCGGGTCTAAAGGAATACATATTTGACAAACACTGGGAGATGCTGGCCGATCCGTCGAACAGGTCTACGGTGGATGGCTGGGCGAAGGAGGATGCCCGGTATATCGTCTCCATGGCGACGCACGCCCAGTTCGGTATGACCCTGAGCGCGAGGAATCTGGAACTGATGCTGAGGCGCTGCGCGGCGCATCCCCTGCAGGAGGTGAACGAATA
>JAFCZZ010000258.1 GCA_019314085.1 Deltaproteobacteria bacterium
CATACCCAAGGGCAGTCTTGAATCCAATACGATCGAACTTTTCAAGAGGGCGGGGTGGCGCATAACCTACGATTCCAGGAGCTATTTCCCCGATATCGATGATGAAGATATCTCCTGCGCCCTCGTGCGGGCGCAGGAGATGTCCCGGTATGTCGATGACGGGACCATCGATCTCGGCCTTACGGGGAAGGACTGGATACTGGAAAACGAATCCGACGTTGTGGTGGTTCAGGATCTTGTCTATTCGAAGGCATCCACACGAAAGGCCCGATGGGTGCTTGTGGTGCGGGAGGATTCCCCCATAAAGACCCTGGAGGACATAGCCGGCAAGAAGGTATCCACGGAGCTGGTGAGCTTTACCCGCAGATATCTGCAGGAGCGGGGGATAGAGGCTCACCTGGAATTCTCCTGGGGCGCTACGGAGGCGAAAGTGGTCGAGGGCCTTGTGGATGCGATCGTGGAGGTAACGGAAACGGGGAGCACTCTCAGGGCCAACAAGTTGAAGATTATTCATGAGATCCTGACGACGAATACCCAGCTGATTGCCAACAAGAAGGCGTGGGATAACCCGTGGAAGAGAAAAAAGATAGAACAGATAAATGCCCTCCTTTCCGGATCGCTCATGGCGATGGGAAAGGTTGGTCTCAAGATGAACGTTGCCAAAGAGAACCTGGGAAGGGTTGTCCTGCTCCTTCCCTCTCTCAAGGCCCCCACCACGTCGGGACTGTACGATGAAAACTGGTTCGCCGTCGAAGCCGTTGTGGATCGGAGTATCGTCAGAGAACTGATACCCCTTCTCCAGGAGGCAGGAGCTGAAGGGATCATAGAATATCCCCTTAACAAGGTGTTGTAAAAGGAGACCCAAGGGCATGGTGCGCGAAAACAAGGTAACCAGAAAGACCACGGAGACAGACATATCGTTTGAGATCAATCTTGACGGAGAAGGGATGGGGGATATATCCACAACGATTCCCTTTCTTGATCATATGCTCACTCTCTTTGCGAGGCACGGCTTTTTCGATTTGTGTGTGCAGGGAAGCGGGGATACAAATGTGGATTATCATCACCTCGTAGAGGATATCGGCATATGTTTTGGAACGGCGGTCAGGGAGGCTCTGGGAGACAAGAAGGGTATGGCCCGTTACGGTGAGGCCTGCGTTCCTATGGATGAGGCCCTGTGCCATGTTTGTATCGATATCTCTGGGAGACCGTACCTGGTCTTCAGGGCCGAATTTGGCGGTAAAAAGATACGGGACTTTGATCCCCTCCTCCTCGAGGAATTTTTCAAGGCATTTGCGGATCACGGGGGAATAACCTTGCATGTAAATGTCATATATGGTAAGAATCCTCACCACATAGCGGAGGCTGTCTTCAAGGCGTTTGCCCGTGCCCTGAGGGAGGCCGTTCGCATTGATGATCGGATCAAGGGTGTCCTGTCAACAAAGGGATCTATCTGAGTTCGCTGTCTGCCACGTTGAAAATCTTTCCATGACATTCCCCGTGGAATCCGGTTGTCGAGAAATCTTACAAAGCGGGGTGATAATTATCGAAAAGCTTATTTCTTCCTTCGGTCGTTTCCGGTTTCTTATCTGCGGGGCGGTATGTGTGGCCCTGATTGCCGGATGTGTATCCCACAGGGCGGGTGGATCAACCACCCTTCTCCAGAGGGGTGTCCACTTCAAAAAGATTGCCGTTGTCCCTTTTCAGGCGGTTGGTTCCAATGATCCTGCCGTCCGGATTGTCCGGTGTCCTATCTCCGGCACAACCTTCAGTGCCTGTGGATTTTCGGGAAATCCCGAGAAAAAGCTGGAGGAACAATTTGTGGGCGGGCTGAAGTCTTCCGGGGAGTATACCGTGATACCCCCCCAGGAGGTTCGTGGTGTGTATCGAAGGGTGTCCGCCGATTCCCTAGGAGAAACTCCCCTGGAGATACTGAAAAAGGTGGGAGAGGAGCTCGGGGCGGACGGCATTGTTGCGGGGTATCTCTTCTGTTACCGCGAGCGGAAGGGATTTGATTATTCAGCGGAAAGGCCCGCTTCGGTCACCTTCTGCGTCCATCTTATCCGGACCCGGGACGGCGTGTCGGTATGGAAGGGGGTTTTTGACAAGACCCAGCGTTCGTTGATGGAGAACATCCTGGATGTTTTGCCCTTTATACGGGGCGGATGGAAATGGATGACTGCGGAAGAGCTGTCACGGGAAGGCATGCGAGAGATACTGAAGGGCTTTCCGGACGTGAAGGGGGACCGATAGGTGATCGTAATACCGGCCATAGATCTGAAGGAGGGCAAGTGTGTGCGTCTCCTTCAGGGTGACTTTAACCTGTCGACCGTGTATTCGGACCATCCCGCCGATATCGCGCTGCAGTGGCAGGAAAAGGGGGCCGAGCGCATTCACGTGGTTGATCTCGAGGGTTCCCGTGACGGACTGCCCCGAAACAGGGAGGCTATCGGAGAGATTGCCCGCGTAGTGAATGTCCCCCTGCAGGTGGGCGGCGGGATACGGGACATGAAGACCGTTGATGAGTATCTCACCATGGGTGTGGACTATGTGATACTGGGGACCGTTGCCCTGAAAGACAGATCGTTTGTCCTTGATGCGTGCGCCGGTCATCGGGGACAGATCATCCTTGCCCTTGACGCCCGTGACGGCGCGGTCGCCGTTGAGGGGTGGACCGAAAGCACCGATCAATCTCCTGCGGAGATTGCAGCGCAGTATGAGGGATGCGGACTGGATTCCATCATATACACCGATATACAGCGGGACGGTATGGAATCCGGTGTCAACGTTGAATCCACGAGACGACTCGCCGAATCCGTCGATATCCCGATCATTGCCTCGGGGGGTGTTGCGAATATCCATGATATCGACCGACTCCTCGAAGCGGGAGGGCCGGGGATCATGGGTGTTATTACCGGCAGGGCGCTCTACAACGGAGCCCTCAAGTTGGAGGATGCCATAGCACGAGTTGCGGCCTTTGTGTAGGAGGATAGTGATATGGAAGAGTGTATATTCTGCAGGATCATACAGGGCGAGATACCTGCGAGCATCGTTTACGAGTCCGCAGATGCTCTCGCCTTTGACGATGTCAACCCGATGGCCCCCGTGCATGTGGTTATCGTACCGAAGGTTCACGTGGCCACCCTTATGGATGTTAAGGATGGCATGATGGAAGGCCTGATGTCGGCGGTGCAGGAGGTTGCACGGATAAAGGGGGTTGCCGCACAAGGATTCAGGACCGTTATCAACTGTAATAAAGAGGGCGGCCAGGTAATCTTTCACCTGCATATTCATGTTCTGGGGGGCAGGATGTTGAGTGATGATATGGGATGACGGGAGAGATCGGCTGCCTGCGTGAAACAATGGCACTGGTGATGGGGCGAGCGATCACCCTGCGATAGGGAAAAAGAGAGAGGTGCATAGGTATAATGGACATACAAAAACAGGTATCGGATGCGATGATCAAGGCGGCTAAGGCCAAGGACAAGGAAGCCTTGTCGGCGCTCCGAATGATCAAATCAGCCTTGCATAACAAAGAGATAGACCTCAAGGACCAATTCGGCGAGCAGGAGATGCTGCAGGTACTCTCCTCCATGGTCAAGCAGAGAAAGGACTCCGTCGAGCAGTTCAAACAGGGGGGTCGACTCGAACTTGCCGCAAAGGAGGCAAGAGAGATAGAGATTATTCAGGGATTTATGCCCGAGCAGTTGTCTGAGGAAGAGATCCATACGCAGATCGAACAG
>JAFCZZ010000259.1 GCA_019314085.1 Deltaproteobacteria bacterium
AAGCAAACAAACTTTTCACCCCTGCGACCAGCGGTTAGAACCCCGAAGCGATAGGGCCGCAGCAGGCAGAGAATTCGGAGTGTGTCACGCCGAGGGACGTCCCTTCAGGTGCCACATAACAAGGCGGGAATATACCACCCACTTGTCTCTCAATCCCCTGCTTATCCCTGCGGTCAGGACGGTGCCGGCAGATGTCAGCAACCAGTTGGCGATCAGCCGGGCAAAGATAATCATAAAAACGGCCCTCTTGTAGGAGTGGCCCTTCCATTTGCCAAAAAACCGGTATCGGGACCGATAAAACTCTATTCGGGAGCGGGCAGCCCGTCCGATGCTCCTCCCCTGCAGGTGATAGATCCGTGCCGACGGAACGTGATAGATCTTCCATCCGGCCTCATTCATTCGGAAGGCCCAGTCCGTCTCTTCAAAAAAGAAAAAGTACCCCTCGTCCAGCAGCCCCACCTCATTCATGGACCCCTTGCGGACAAGCATGCAGGCGCCGATGACCGACTCAACGGCAAGGGGCCCTTTGTGTTCATATCTCTTGCTCGGGTATCTTCCGGGGAAAAGGCTCTCGAGGAGTGGCGCGTTCATGAGGAGGGAAAAGAGGGTGGGGAAGTTTGCTATCGAATTCTGCCGGCTCCCATCCTGGTTGAGAAGCTGTCCACCGGCCATGGCCGCCTCATCGTGGTCTTCCATAAAGGCAAACAGTTCATGGACGGCACCCTCGGTCAGGACCGCATCGGTATTGAGCAGGAGGGCGTAGCGCCCCCGCATGACCCTCAATGCCTGGTTGTTGGCCGCGCTGAATCCCCGGTTCTCACTGTTTTCTATTATATCGACACCGGGAAACGCCTCACGCACCATGGCGACGCTGCCGTCCTGAGAGGCGTTGTCCACCACAATGACCTCAACGGTCATACCCCTGACCGTCTTATAGACGGATTCCAGGCAGTCGCGCAGGAGATCTCTCGTGTTCCAGTTGACTATGACGGTCGTGATATCCATGCGACAGGTTTTCCTAGCGGTTCCGGTCTGATACCTTCGCCTGTTTGTGGAGCTCGCTCAACTTGGCATATTTGAAGAACTTGTTGACGGCATCGGTAATCGAAAGGGTAAGCCCCTGTGGTCCGTCAAGGATCCCGAGTCGTAAAAGGTAGTTCTGAAGGAAGGTGAGGGCCGCGCGGAAAAAGGCGGAGCACACCGAGGATCTTTTTCCCGTATCAAAGGCCTCCCGGGCCCCCAGCGTGGAATAGTGATCAATCTTGATCAGGATCCGGCCCAGATCGCTTTCCGTGTAATGCTCTATGGGGACAGCCAGATCTTCCACCCTCCCCGTGACCTCCACGGATTCATGGACGGCGGACGGCGTCATTCGCCCGGAATCTTTCTGAAAAAGCCTGACTATCCGGTCTCCCCCCCAGAGGTGTTTGATCCAGCGGCCCTGGAACCAGTTTCTCCGGGGGAAGCTGTAGCCGGCCACATCACCCGGTTTCTTCGAGACAATATCACTAACAGCCCCGGCTGTTTCAGGGGGGATCCGTTCATCGGCATCGAGAACGAGTACCCACCGGTGTCTGCATCGATCGATGGCACACTGCTTCTGCGGGCCGAAGCCGCGCCAGGGTTCTACAAACACATCACACCCGAGATCGGAGGCGATCTTCACCGTATCATCCGTGCTTCCGGAATCCACGACGACAACCTGATCCGCAAATTGAACACTTGCAAGGCAGGCTGGCAGGTTTTCTGCTTCATCCTTCGTAATGATGGCTACTGAAAGCGGTGCTTTTCTATTCATTGTTTGATCAAATCATCCGAATCATGGTATAGGCGCACCAACATACCACAGTTGTAAGGTGATTAAAATAATGATTTTTCCGTTAATATCTTGTGAGAAACACCTTTTTCGTGCGGGACGCACATGCAGGTAGACATCATTATACCAACACATAACCGCCCTCAGCTCCTGCCCGAAGCCCTTGGGAGTGTTGCCGCCCAGACATATCCCCACTGGAGATGCTGGATTGCCGAAGATGGGGGGACAGACGAAACATTTGAGGCCATAAAACCGTTCCTCGAAGATGATCGATTTATATATCTACCCGGAAAACATGCAGGTTTTCCAGCAATTCCGCGAAATCGTGCCATTCGCCACGGGAAGGCCGACTACGTTGCCACCCTTGATGACGACGACCTGTGGTTGCCGGAAAAACTGGAGCACCAGACGGATTTTTTAAAAACCCACCCAGGTTGTGTGTTATTAGGATGCAATGCCTTTAACTGGGACGGGGTCGATGATTGGGAAGAATGTCCTCTATATTACAAGGCATCTAACCTGGGGAAAATCAGTTATCAGGCTCTCCTTCGGCAAAACTACCTGGTCCATTCCTCTGCAATCATTAAAAGATCCGCCCTTGAAAAGTCAGGCTTGTATAGTGAAACCCTTGTCCCCCCTATAGGCGAGGACTATGAGTTATGGCTGCGTGTTGGTGTACTGGGGGAGGTGTGGGTGATGCCCGAACCCTATATAATTTTCAGAAAAACTCCCAAGACATACTATTCAAAATTGGATCGCACCGACAACTATCAGGCAGCGGCACGCATCTTTGAATATGCTTTGAATGGTGCAGGAGACATGCCAAGCCCCCTCTTGTATCCGGAAAATTCGCATCTCGCCGCGGCGTGCCGGCGTGAAAGAGATTTTTATCTCACAGGACCCCGCTTTCTGGGACGATTCAGGCATGAATTGACATCAGCAATCAGGGCAATCTTGAAACCCCACTGAGGCAAGCGTATATGCAGAAATCTATATGCTCAGCCATCAACTTCATCTTGAGAAAATTCGGCCTCACATTACAGGATTATGAGGCAACGTGGGAAAGGGCTGCATTCTCAGAACTCTACCAATCACGGATTCAATATGTCGCCTCATCCAGCGACTGGCCTGCCGAGTGTGTCGTCTTCTCCAGAGACCGCGCCTTACAGCTCCACGCGCTTCTTTCTTCCTGCATGGAAAAGGTTACCCCGCGAATTCCATTCCACGTCCTGTTTCATGCATCAACACCCGCGCACCAAAAGGCATATGAAGAAGTCAGGGAGCTTTTTTCTCACACTACCATTTCGTTTGTACAGCAAGATTCCGGCAGGTCATTCCGCAGCGATCTCATCGCACTGCTTCAATCGATACGTTCGGAAAGCATGTTTTTCCTAGTGGATGACATTGTGTTTACCGAAAATTTTGATATTCGGGATTTTGCTCAACTCGACACCGATAAATTCGTCCCGACGTTGCGGATGGGATTGAATCTAAAAAAGTGCTATACCATCCAGAAAGAACAACCATTACCCCACTTCACCCCCGGTGCAACGAAAGAGATCATGACGTGGACGTGGGGCGAGGGGTTGTACGACTGGGCATATCCCCTCTCTGTAGATGGACATTTCTTTTCCACCCATGAAATGACCACCATGATACGATTGCTTGATTTCTCCGCACCGAATACCCTCGAAGACCAGCTACAGAAATTTCGCAGATTTTTCCTGCTTCGGACGGGGATTTGTTACAGGAAATCGAAGATTGTCAACATCCCCTGCAATAAGGTCCAGAATGAAAATAAAAACATACACGGCACCCTCCATCAGGACCTTTTATTGGAGCGGTGGCAGCAGGGATATCAGATGGATTTCAGGAGTCTGTACGGTTTTGTGAATGAGAGCGCTCATCAGGAAATCCCCTTTGAC
>JAFCZZ010000260.1 GCA_019314085.1 Deltaproteobacteria bacterium
GATGGAGGAATGTGGCAGAAAGGGGATCAGACACGCGATCGTCGTGTCCGGGGGATTCAAAGAGACCGGTACCGAAGGCGCCGCGATGCAGAGAGAACTTGAACAGATTGCCGACGACTATGGCATCCGGTTTCTGGGTCCAAACTGTCTCGGCGTGGCAAATCCTCACCCCAAGCTCAACCCCACGCCTCTCCCGGCCGAGGGCCCTCCAGGCTTTGTTGGCCTGGCGTCACAGAGCGGCAGCCTCATTACGCAGATGTTCAATTATCTCCGCCGTCACGGCTTGGGATTCAGCACGGCCCTAAGCGTCGGGAACGAGGCCAATATCGATATCGTCGAGTGTATGGAATACCTCGGCGCCTGTCCGAATACGAAGGTTATCGCCTTGTACATCGAGGGGATCACCCGGGGACGGGCCTTCATGGAAACGGCGCGGGCGATCACGCCCCACAAACCGATCGTGGCCCTCTACGTAGGCGGCTCCGAAGCGGGCAAACAGGCGGGGCTGTCGCATACCGGCTCCATGGCGGGTCCCGACGAGATCTACGACGGCATGTTCCGGCAGAGCGGTATTATCCGGGCTCACACCCTTCAAGAGCTCTTCGATGTCTGCCTGGCCCTGGGGACCCTTCCCAGACCCGGGGGGAACCGGGTCATTATCCAGACCCATTCAGGGGGACCCGGCGCTGTGGCAGCCGATTCCCTGGGACGCGAGGGGCTCACGCTCCCGTCCTTATCCGCGGGTACCATCGAAAAGCTGCGGACCATCATCCCCAAGACGGCCAGCACAAATAACCCGGTGGACATGACCTTCAGCAAAAACCCCACGGATGATTTCTACAGGATACCGAATATCCTGCTGCAGGAAGAGAATGCCGACATGCTCCTCGTCTATTTTCTTGCACCGGACGTCTTCATCGAACGGGGGATGCAACATATGGATATGCCTCCCGATAAGATTCGGGAAGAGGGGCAGAAATTAATAGACCAGGACGCAGATGCCTTTTTCAGTCGCACACAAAAGTACGACAAACCGGTCATCGGATATACCTATCGGAGTCTCCAAGAGACGATGGTGAAAAATCTCCTTGAACGGGGCGTTCCCATTTACCAGGGTCCGGAACGCGCGACACGGGCCATGGCCGCCCTGCTCGAATACCACAGGCGGCGGAGACGCGATTAATCGGCCGCGGAATAGCTGTGTTTCTGCATCGAAAGCTCGAGATACCGCATAACCAGTGAGCAGGAAAAGGTCAGGACAAAGTACAGGACCGTTATGGTAATCCAGATCTCAAAGGTCAGGTAGGTTGCCGACATCAGCTCCATCCCCTGAAAGGTCAGTTCCTGGATGGAGATAACGGAGACGATCGCGGAATCCTTGATGGTCGATATGAGCTGACCGGCGAGCGGCGGAAGGATGCGCGGGGTTGCCTGAGGAAAGATGATGAAGCGCATCTGCTGCCGCCACGTCAGGCCCGAGGCCGCCGAGGCCTCCCACTGCCCCTTTTCTATCGATTGAATACCCCCCCGTATAATCTCCGTCATATAGGCGCCTTCGTAGATAACCATGGTAAGGAGGGCCGAGAGAAAGGCCGGAAGCCTCCCCGGAGCCGCGAAGAAAAAGGCGATCAGGGTCTGGGTCTCCTCGGAACGGGACAGGATAAAGGCATCGATCCGCAGGGCGGCTATGATCTGATCGCTGATAAAGAAGTAGAAGATAAAGATGAGAACAAGGGGTGGAACATTGCGGACCAGCTCAACATAGGTTCTCCCTATCATGCGCCTGAAGAGGCTTCGGCTGATCCTGAGCGCCAGGTATGCAAAGATTGTCACAATGGCGACGGTGACAATGATATCAAGTCTGGTTATGCGGAGCTTCTGTTTCACAACGACTTCTCCATCCGTTTAAAAACCCCGGTCTTCGCATCCCGGGTGTGAGACCTACTGTATCTGGTGTTCCCAGTCTCTTGTGCCGAACCAGTAATGCTGGCGCTCCTTGAGCCATCCCTCCGCGTCGACCACGCGAATCCAGTTGTCAAAGTAGTTCAGCGTGTCGATATCGCCCTTCCGGACCGCGAATCCGTTGGGTTCCTTTGTGAAGGTGTCCGGCAGGGGGAGGAAGAGCCTGTCGGGATACTTGATTGCCTGAAAGGTCGACAGGGGTGCCGAGGCCACCAGCGCATGTACCCTTCCATTGAGCAGTTCCTGGACCGCCTGTGCCTCATCATCGAAGAGCCGGAGCTGTGCCTTAGGCATATGCTTCTTGGCCGCTCCCGCCGCGGTCGTGCCGATTCGTGCGGCAATCACCACATTTGGCCGGTTGAAGTCCTCAAGGGTGTCGAAGCCGGCGGCACGTTCCTTGTGGGCAAGGAGCGACATCCCCGAATAGTTGTAGGGGATGGAGAAGTTGACCTTCTGGTTGCGGCCGGGGCGGATCCCCATGCCGCCGATGATAACGTCGAATTTGCCCGTCAGCAGCGACGGGATGATACCGGACCACTTGGTGGGAACGAAATTGACCTTCACCCCCATATCCCTGGCAAGCCGTGATGCCACGTCAATCTCGAAACCGATAAAGTTCCCCGTCTTGTCCTTCATGGCCCAGGGTACAAAGGTCGACATGCCGACATTGAGGACGCCGCGCCGCAGCACCTGTTCGACCGTGCTCTCGGCGACCAGCTGATGCCTGATGCCCTCCGCGAAGGCGCTCTGCTGCACGGCGACTACCAGAAAGATGATGATCATGCATCGGATGTAACCATACATTCTTTTCATATGTTCCCTCCTTCATGCGGTTTTATGACACCCTTTTGCCCCCGCGTACCCTTTCTCCGGGGGTCTATCCCGAGCGGAAACGATCCTCGACCCGATGAGCCAGGTATGAAATGGTGACCGTTATTATAAAGTAGATAGCAGCAACGGTAAACCAGATTTCAAAGGTGAGGAAAGTCTCCGCGACAATAGCCTGTCCCTGCATCGTCAGGTCGTAGATGGCGATGGTGCTGACCAGGGCCGAGTCTTTGATGAGTGAAATCGCCTGCCCGGTCAGTGGCGGGAGGATCCGTCTGACCGCCTGGGGAATGATAACATGGCGGTAGGCGCCGTAGCTGCTCATGCCGAGACTGTAGGCCGCCTCCCACTGCCCCTGCTCTATGGAGACAATCCCGGAGCGGAAGATCTCCGACATATAGGCCCCCTCGAAGAGGCTGAGCGCGAGGACCGCCGACGTGAAGGCGTTCATGCCGATGACCGGCGCAATCACAAAGTAGATGAAGAATATCTGGACAAGCAGGGGGGTATTCCGGATGCCTTCGAGATAGACACGCGCCACGGTCCGTGCGACGAAAGAATCCGAGAGCCTGAAGAGGGCAGTGACGATCCCGATGGTGAAGGCGAGGACCATGCCGGTGGCGGTTATCTGCACGGTCACCCACAGCCCCTTCATGAGCGGACCCGCGACCCACTGGTTATGCTCAAAGACCCACAGGTAGCGGGGAACCCGGTACCACTGCCAGTGATATCCCACCCGCTCCGTCCCGATCGCCAGCCCCAGGATGATGATGCCGGCAAACAGGCAGAATTTTATCACATCGACTGCCGCCCGTGATGCTGCCGGGGATATCAGCCGTGCCGTGGATTGTCTGACCCTGTCCCTCATGAGTCCCTCGCCCCCTGCTGTGATTCCACCGCTCTGAGGCGCCTGCGCACGTACACGACGGTGAAGATCGCCGCGCCCCAGGTAATGCCGAAGATCCCCCACCAAATCCCCACGATGGTGGATGAAATAACGGATGTAAGGACATAGAAGACAATGACCGGAAGAACGATCTGCCGTATGAGGCCGATCCAGATGGCGAACAGCGGCCTCTTCACCCCCTGAAGCGCCGCCACATGCACAAAGAGGATGACATAGGCGTACAGGATAAAGGCGGCTATCCGCAGGTAGGTCGTCCCGATAGCGATGACCAGTGGGTCGCCGGTAAAGAGACCCATGACCGGTCCGGCAGCGGCAAAGACGGCGACCGCCCCGAGGGCCATGGTAACGGCGCCGTATCTGAGCGCTGTCGACAGGGTCTGATGAATGCGGTCCCACAGCCCGGCCCCGTTGTTATGCGCGACAATGGCGAGGGTGGCGACATTCAGCCCGATGGTGGGGAGCAGGGGTATGGCGATCCCGTAAGCCGCCACCGCCTCTTTGCCGAAGAGGGCGGCGAAGTAGGTGATGACGAAAAAGCCGATCCCCATGGTACCCATGTGTATGCCGGCGGGGAATCCCTGCAGGGCGATGTCCCTGAACGGCCCCGGTTGGGGGACGATGTCCTTGATTCTCTTGTCTGAGATGAGACCGGTTCGCCAGACCCTCACGCCCAGATACAGACAGCCCAGAAACTGAATCAGCACGGTCGCCAGGGCGATACCGGCCAGCCCCAGAGCGGGAACGCTGAGGCCGCCGTATATCAGCCAGGGGTCAAGGGCGCAGTTCAGGACAAAGCCCGCCATCAGAAAATTTCTGAATGATTTCGTGTCGCCCAGGGCATTCAGGATGGCATTGAGCATGTAATTGATGATGAAGAAGATCGTGCCGACGAAGATACAGTCCATATAGATCAGGGCATCGTTCAGGTACGAACCGGAGGCCCCGAGGAGCGAAAAGAGGAAGGGGGATGACCAGAGCCCGACGGCGGTGATGACGAGAGAGAGGAGCACGCCGAAGGTGATCCCCTGAACGGCGATCAGCTTCGCCCCCGTTCGGTCCCCTTCGCCGAGAGCGTTGGCTATCAGTGCCGTGGTTCCCGCGCCGATTCCGGTCCCGATCGCGATGATCATGAAGAAAACGGAAAGAGAGAGGGAGAGCGCGGCGAGTGTCTGCGTTGAAATCAGGCCGCCGAAGTAGGTGTCTACCACGTTGAACATCGTATTGAAGAAGAATCCGACGCTTGAGGGGACAGCCAGTTTCATGATGAGCTGTGGAATCGGCCGGGCTGTGAGATCGTAAGGGTCGTCCATGCGGTATTCCCCCTGACATCTCTGAAACAATCAGCGATATGCGCGGGAGAACAGCTTTCCCGCCATGCCATCAGAAAATTACCGTTTCATAGAGCATACAGACTTCGCGCCGGTCTTGCAACAGGAGATACCCTGTGTGCCCCAGGGGGACGGTTGTGTGAAGACCGATTGAGTGTCGTATCAGGCCGGAGAGTCGAGAAACCGCCGATATTCGACCATCCTCTTCAGCGCGCGAACGGCCCGCTCCGGTGTGGGATACGAAACCACCCGGTGATCCATCAGATCTGATTTGTGGTTATCATAATCACCCAAGGTTACCACGATGATCGGTTTTCCTGTCTTTTCTACCAGCTTTCGCGTCTGTTCCAAGACGACATCGTCCTGTGCGGTATATTCT
>JAFCZZ010000261.1 GCA_019314085.1 Deltaproteobacteria bacterium
TGACCTCGTACTTTCCGCCCCTGGCGAAACCGAGGAGTTGCCCGTTAAGCTCCGCTCCGTCCCGGACGTACTGTACAATATTTCACAGCGTCTCGTAATGGGTGTGTGAGGAGTCCATATCGAGGAGGATGAGAGAGGCGTTCCCCTGGATACCCATGAGGAGATTGTTGAAGTCGTGGGCAAGACCGCCGGCCAGCGTCCCGACGGCCTTCATCTTTTGGGCTTGCTGAAGCTGGGATTCGAGGTTCTTGCGCTGCGCCTCCGCCCGTTTACGGTTGGTGGCATCGATGGTTGTTATGATGGCTCCCTCGGAGAAGGGAGCAATTTTTATGTCAAGGAATTTATCCGCATACTCCTGTTCGAGAAATTCCTTTGATAGGCCCGATTTGATACATTCCCCCAGTTCCTCGAACATATTGGTCTTATGCTTCGCGGCATAATCCTTGTACATGACATCCTTGTCGATGGTGGGCATCCTGCCACCGGACATCTTTTTCGCGAGGTTGTATCCCGTTACCTTTGCCTCACGATCCACGATGATGGTCTCAATCGGATTGTTGTCGAACAGTGCGCGGTACCGCTCCTCGCTCTCCCGCAAGGCTATCTCGGCGCGCTTGCTATCGGTGATGTCCATCAGGGAGCACACGCTCCTCTTTGTCCCGGGAATGATCCCCACCGTAAGGATGATCTCCCTGACATTCCCCTCCTTATCGACGAAGGAAAGCTCATATTCTGACGGCACACCTCTTTTTTTGTTTATTCTCTTCTCGTGATACTCCTTCATCCTGTCGATATCTTGCGGGGCCACGAAAACCGCCCAGCTCATCCGGCCTTCCACCTCCTTCTTCGAATACCCGCTCAACCTCTCAAGGGCGGTGTTCATCATGGAAACAGTGTTATCCTCTTCTATAATCAGCGTGGGTGTGTTGGTGTTTTCAAAGACACTCCGGTACCGTGCCTCGCTTTCCCGCAGCGCCCCTTCCGCTTTCTTGTGTGAGGTTATGTCTTTTTCGACCGTGGTTACAGCCTGTGTCCTGCCGTTCTGATCTTTGACGGGACTCAGTGTCTTGAGAAAACAGTCACCATTCTTGGCATATCGTTCGTACTGGATTGCCTTGCCTGTTTTGAATATTTGTGTCACTTTCTGAGTAAATCTTTTCGCTTCCTCCTTCGAGAGAAACTCGCCGTAGGTCTTTCCGATGATATCTTCAAGCGCAACGCCGCGCCGTGCCCGGTATCCCTCGTTCATAAAGAGGAACCGGCAGTCTCTGTCCACGAGGTACATCAGGTCGGCGGTCGATGCCAGGGAACGGTATTTTTCCTCGGATTCGCGGAGTGCGAGTTCGGCATTCCGTTTGTCACAGGCCCTGTGGATGGTCAGCAGCAGCGACTCCATCTCGTATGATTTCTGGATATAACTGTAGGCACCCAGGTTCATCGCCTCAATGGCCGTTTCCTGTGACGCATGACCGGTGAGTATGATGCATTCAGTGTCGGGTGAAATCTCCTTGATGTCTCTCATCACTTCAAGGCCGGACATTTCGTCGAGCCTGAGGTCGATCAACGCAACGGCGATATCAGATGTTTTCCCCTGAAGGGTGGCCGTGGCTTCCATTCCGGTAGCGGCCGTTACGGGTTCATACCCGCCGCCGCTGAGAATATCGGAGAGGATCTTCCTGACATTGGGATCATCGTCCACTACAAGAATTCGATTTTTTCTCATTCCTTATTCCTATTCCTATTCCTATTCCTCTTTCTTCCAAGCTGGCAGTATCCTGCCAAGGTTTCGATAACACACTTCAGTTATTGCCTTAAACAGTTCTTCCGTCTGCAGGGGTTTGTCCAGACAGGTATGGGCGCCCATCGCAAGGGCGCTGCCTATCTCCTCTGTCATCTCTTTCCGGTAGCCCGTTACGAGAATCACCGGCATGCAGGGATACTTTTCCCTGATTTTCCTGAAGACATCCAGACCATTGGTCCCACCGGGTTTCATGCCCAGAAGGATCATATGGATTTTTTCATCGATTTTTTCCAATGCCTTCAGGGGATCGGTGTACGTGGTTACCGAAAACCCCCGTTCCCTGAGTAGCTCTTCACCGGTTATCCAGAAACCGGGATCATCGTCCACGGTAGCAATAGAACACTTTTCGCGAAGGGAGGAAAAGAAGGGGAGGATAGCGTCGATATCCAGCGGTTTGGGAAGTATCGCGATAGCCCCCTCCTTAAGTCCGTCCCGTACCATTCTGTCATCGGAGTAGGCCGTCATGAGAATTACCGGAAGAAGGGGTTTTCTCTCTTTGATGATACGGCACAGTCCAACTCCGCTGACTCCCGGCATTCTGATGTCGCTCAGGACGCAGTCGATCTTTTCTTTTTCCAGTTTCTCAAGGGCCTCTTGTTCCGAGTGGGCGGGGTGGGCATGATGGCCCTTGATCCTGAGGATGTCGACAAGGGTCCTGACCATCCGGCGGTCGTCATCCACAACCAGTATGTGAGCCCGTGCGCTCATTATGAGCCCCCCTCCCTGGCGGGGAGTGTGACGGTGAAGGTGCTTCCCCTCCCTTCTTCGCTCCGGACCTCGATGGTCCCTCCGTTGCTCTCGATCAGGTTCCGGGAGACGGCGAGACCGAGCCCGATGCCGCGAGCTCGGGAGGTAAAGAGGGGTTCGAAGATCTTTCCCATATCAGCTCCGGGAATGCCTGAACCGGTGTCGGTAAAGGACAGATGGATGGTGTCGCCGCCATTCTCCGCACGTACGGTAAGTGAGCCCCCTTCGGGCATTGCCTGATAGGCGTTGGACAAAAGGTTTGTCAATATCTGGACGATCTGACGGCTATCCACATGGGCTGATAAGGGGCCGGAGGGTATGTCTTTTACAATCTCGATGTTGTCCGGTGGAGCCTGTCTGCCCAGCGCCTGCGTGACCAGTTCGGTTACCGCTATCGCCTCCCTTTTCCCCTGTCTGATGCGGGAGAAGTCCAGGAGGTCCGAGATGATTTTCTCCGAAGTCCGGACCTCTGAAGAGATGATTTCCATATACTCTTTTGTGGTATCATCGGCATCGGGGTGTATCATTTTCAGGTAGTATACGGCATTGGAGATGATCCCGAGGGGATTCCGCAGTTCATGGCCCACGCTCCCGGCAAGCTGTCCCACGGCGGCCAGCTTTTCCCTCCTGATCAACTGTTCCTGCGCATCCCTGAGCTCCTCGGTGCGTTCTTCGACCATCTCTTCAAGGGTCTGTGAATACTCCGTCAGCTTCTCCTCTGCCAGCTTGCGGTCGGTGATGTCGAGCAGTATGACGAAGACTGCATTCCTGCCGCCAAAGGATATTGTCTTCGAATACAGATCGATCCACTTTATCTTCCCGGTCTTTGTTGTTGTTCTGAAATCGTAATTGGCGACGGCATCTTCTCCTCCGCGCTGCTTTTTTTCCGCCTGTTCCACTACAAAGGAGCGATTGTCGGGGTGAACGATCTCTGCAAATCCTCCCGGCCCCCATTCCAGTATCTCTTCGGTGGAATATTCGAGGATATCGGATGATACCTGATTGACATATTTGCATATGGCATCTTGAAAGATCATGATGCCTACGAGCGACTGTTCCGAAAGGAGCCTGAATGTCTCCTCACTCTCCCGCAGCGTCTCCTCCCTCCTTGCGATCTGCCCGCTCAGAATGGCAACCACGGACGCGACCAGCAGAAACATGGAGGCGCGGAGGATGTCTTGTGGCAGAT
>JAFCZZ010000262.1 GCA_019314085.1 Deltaproteobacteria bacterium
AAAACGTTGTGACTCTGAGGCTCAAGGGCGAAGAGATTTGCTGCGGGGACTGGGGAGGAAACTTCAGAGGCGTGTTCAAGAGGGCACTAGAGTTGTGGTGAGTAGGAAGGCGAGGATCATGGAAAAGAAAATACCGAAAGTCCCCCTGACGGAGCACCACATGCGGGCGCAGAAGATCTTTTTGGAGGCAGCGAGGCGCGGGGACATCACGTACGAGGAGGCCGACCAGCTATACCTCGCGTGGCTCCGGAGGCGCAGGGGCCAGGTGAGGATCGGGAGGAAAGCCGCACACGAGGACACGGGGTTCGGCAAGTGGCTGGAGAGGCAGATAGATCTCCCGCCAGAGGAGTTCAACGAGGCTTGGCCGCAGTGGTGGGGTGAGGGAATCCCGGCGCTGCAACATCTGAGCCCCCTGCAGATACGGTTGCTTCGGATGCTGAGGCCGACGATGCATCATGCGAGGGCCATGAGGATCCTCGACACGGCCGTGGAGCGCGGGCTTCTGTCTCATGCAGAAGCGGGCAGGGTCTACATGGTCTGGACGAGCCTGCGGAGGGTGAAGAGATGAAGTACACGTGGAACCCCTACAAGTGCGCCGGGTGCGGGAAGGAGGTCCCCCCGGACGACTACTATCTGTACGAGGGGAGGCCGTACCACAAGGACTGCCTGCCCCCCGAAGCGAGGAAGTTCGCGGAGGCCGAGAAATGAGGTACAAGGAGGGGTGAAATGGAAGAAGATTACTACAGAGGGTGGTGCCCATATTGCCCTTGGTATTGGTGTCCACTACTCGCTCGCGGGAAATGTTGCGACCCAGAGTGTCTCCGAGAGGTTTTAGCAATCCAGAGGAGGGAGGCGGATGAGAAGGGAACTTAAAAGGAGGTTGAGGGAACTCAGGCGAGAACGCAAGGCGCTCGTAGAGATGTACTTTAGGAGCTGGTTCCGGGGAGCGGACCTGGAAAAGGGCTTGATATACGCCGTTTCCGAGTATCCGACCCAGGAGGAATGCGCCCTCGATGAGGCTTTGGAGGCATTGGATTTCGAGATTGAGGAGATTGAGCGCAAGTTGGGAGTTTTGGGGAGGAGAAAGGAGTGAGGCGAGGGCAAATGCGGATTACGAAAATACACCCGGATCTAAAGAATGGAGTAAACTACACAACGGTAAGAGAACTCCCCACAGACTACATCATTCTCGTAACGCCCAGCGGTTGCTTTGTGGAGATAACAGACGACCATACAATAAGGGTGAGGTAGATGGCGATGAGGAGCAAAAGGCTGAAGCGGTGTAAGCGGTGCGGGGAGCTGAGCCGAATTATAAACTCGCGGGGGGTCTGCATCGAATGCGCTCAATTCGAGTGGTATAAGGCGTGGTTGCTTGCAGTAAGACGGTATTTCTCCGCGACCGGTTCGATTAAGCGGGAAATAGAGGGAGAGAGAGATGGCCACGAGATTACGCGCGAGGTGTGCCCGAAGTGCGGATCCCGCCTGCACTTCGACTGAAAGCTGGGCTTGCTCTACTGCGCGACTCGGGGGTGTAAATTTTGCAAAATAGTGGGGGGATGGAGGTAAAATGTTCGCCCAGGTAGAAGTGGAGGAGACGTTCAAGACCATCCGCCAGCACCTCGATGCGGTCAGAAGGGGGCTCGACGTGCTGAAGGCGATGGTCGAGGACCTCCAGCGCAGCGCGGCTGAGAGGGAGCGGGCTGAGAACTTCAGGATGGAGATGGAGCCGAAACCGCCGACGGAGGCGCAGCTGAGGTATCTCAAGCGCCTGGGCCTGAAGCCGGCGCGCGAGCTGACGCGGAGGGAAGTGTCCGAGATCCTGACGAAGCTCGCCGGGACCAAATCCCGGGAGCGGGGCTGAAAGGGCGCGCGCGGCGGGCCATAGCAGCCAAGGGGACACCTGCCATCCTCTTCTGCCGCGCGCGCCCCGGCAACCCCAAGGGTAGCATATTGTTTAATGCAAACATTTTGCCAAGTTGCGGGTAGCTTTTTATTGCAGTGCGATTAAGTAAGGAAGGGAATTAAATGGCAGCAGCAGCACCGAAGCCACCCGCGCCCGGAAAGGTGAGGATAATCGACCGCACGCGGATCCCCTCGCCCGAGCCGGAGCGGATCGGGAAGTATGATGAGGTGATCACCTACCAGGACGAGGCCCTGAGACTGGGTTAACCCAGCAGGAAAACCTACGTCCTGACCATCCCGGCCGAGGATCTGGAGGGGAAGAGCGAGGAAGAGCAACTGAAGATCATCTCGGAGCGCATAAAGGCGCAGATCGCGGAGCGGAAGGCGTGGATCGGGCGCGAGATCCCCGTGTGAGGCGGATCCGGGCGAAGGTGGTCCCGTGCAGGTGACTCAGTGCGAGCTCCCGCTCGACGAGGTTAGGCGCAGGTATCGCTACATAGGGGTAAAACTCTGGCACGACCAGTATCGGGCGAAGTTCTATCCCTCTCACCCGATCCCGGAGCAGCACCTCGCGGCGGAGCTCAAGCTTTTCTGGCAGGGCGTGATCCCCGAGATACACGGCTGGAAGTTCTGGGAGAACGCCTGGGATGCGCTGTGCGATTTCGGCGAGTGGGTCTGGGAGCACACGTTTGAGCCCGGGATCAAGGCGTTGCTCGACGGTCTGGGGTGGATCGCGGACAAGGCCCGAGAGCTGATCGAGGGCGCGCTCAAGCTCGCGTGCAGGGTCGGGGGCTGGCTCTGGGGTGCGATCAGGGGAGCGGTGGGCTACGTCTGGGATAAAGTCGTTGCCGTCTTCTCTTGGCTCAAGACCACCGCGAAGGCGATCTGGGACGGTATAGCTTCGACCCTCGGCCTAGTGTGGAACTACCTGAAGAGGGTGGGCTTGATCGTGGCGAGCGCCCTCAGACCTCTATTCAACTGGATCTGGTCGGGGATCCAGGCGGTCGGCGGGAAGATATGGGAGGGTGCCGTCTGGGTCAAGGACCGCGCGGTGGAGGCGTTCTCGGCTGCATGGGACTCGATGCGCTCGTGGCTCGGCAGGATCATGGGCGAGATCATAGACGCGCTGCGGACCCTGGGGGGCTGGATCAAGGACGCCTTCGTCGCGGCTGGGCAGGCGATCGTGCAGGGGGCCAAGTGGGTGTGGGACAGCGTGCTCGTCCCAGCGGGGCAGGCTGTCATCAAGGGGCTCGAGTGGATATGGGGAAAAATAACAGACATCGTGACGGGGGTAATCCGCGCAATTCTGAACATCTGCCGTTCCTGGGCACCCATGACGCCCGAGAGGTCACCTGACGCCTTCTTCGAGATCCTGAAGATAGGGAGCGGTGCCGTCGCCGGGCTCGCGGGGCTGACCCTGATCGGCGAGGCGGTGCACCCGCTCAAGCAGCTCGGCTTCCCCCACATCTCCGCGATGTTCTACGACCTCTCGAGCTACAAGATCATAACGGGCGCTGCGATGAGCGCGCTCGGCTTCTGCATGTTCAAGCAGCCGATGACCTACTTCTTCAGCAATATGTTCAGGCCCCGCATGCCCGACAAGCGCGACATCATAGAGGCGAGGTCCCGCGGGCTGCTCACGAAGGATGAGGCGAAGCGCATGATGGGATACGTGGGCTTCGCCGACGACTACTACTATATCTGGGAGGACATGTCGAAGACCCCCGTCAAGTACTTCGCCCTGAGGGCAGTCGCCAGCGGGGGCTACTATGACTACGATATCTTCGAAGACGATATGAGACGCAGCGGCTACCCGAAGGAGACGCGGGATATGTTGCACCAGATGTACCAGGCCCTCAGTGCGTACGAGGTGAAGGGCGTCTACGTCGGCACCGCCTTGAGTCGCTACCGGGACGGCCTGACGACGCTCGAGCAGCTCGATGAAGAGCTCAAGATGCTCCGCACCCCCGGGGGACTGCGACAGATCTACGCGACCGCAGCCCAGCTCATGCGCGACACAGCGATCAGGAAGGATGCGATAAAGAAGGTGACAAAGGCCTACTCGCAGGGGAAGCTCACGATCGAGCAGGCGAGCACGTACCTGCGGGAGCTGGGGATCGAGGACGCGCAGGTTCAGGCTTGGATGCTTAACCAGATATTAACCCTGCCCGAAGACATTTACCAGACGCCGGAGGAGGAGGTGCGCGCATACGGCCGTAGCACGGTGATCCGGCGCTTCAAGGAGGGGCTCATCACCGAGGCCGAGTTCGAGCAGGAGATGCGACTCCTCGGCTACACGACGGACCAGATCCAGCGCTTCCTGATCCTCGCGCGCCTCGAGTACGACTACGACCATGCTATGGATCTACTGGCCACGGCGAAGGACGCGTACAGGAAGGGACTGATCGGTGACGACGAGTTCCTCGACTGGCTGGCGCGCATTCCGATCGGGGCCGAGCGAGCGAAAACGTATTTATTGCGCGAGCAGATACGTAAAGCCGGGAAGATTGCCTCGTAGGTTGTGGTGAAATGGAACTCAAGCACTTCAAAGAAGGGTTCATTACTGAGGCCGAGTTCGAGCAGGAGATGCGGTTGCTCGGCTATACGTCCGACCAGATCCAGCACTTCTTGGTTCTCGCGAGAACATATTTTGATAGGGAGCGGAGACGTAAAGTAGGAAAGATAGCCTCCTGAGCTGTGGTCGAATGGAGCTCAAACGCGTCCCGATAGAGAGTATTTCAATTCCTGAAATACGGGCGAGCTCGAAGCTCAACGAGGACCAGCAGGCAGTTTTGCGCGCGACCGTGGAGAAGTACGGGGTCCTGAACGAGCCGATCGTGCGACCCCTGAAGGACGGAGGCTATGAGCTCATTGCCGGACGCTCGCGACTACTAGAGCTCAAGCGCCAAGGGGCCACGGAGGTCGACGTGAAGGTCATCGAGGCGGACGAGAAGGACGCGCTGATTATGCACCTTGCCGAGAACCTCGCGCGTGGGGAGACCGACCCGATAAGCGAGGCCCAGGTGCTGGACGCGTTCATGAAAAGTGGTGGCACGATCGAGGAGGCCGCGAAGCTCACTGGACACAGCCCAGAGTGGGTAAAATTCAGGCTTGGGTTACTCAAGTTGCCAGAGGTCTACGCGAAAGCCCTCCAGGAAGGGAGGCTCAAGCTTGGCATCGAGGCAGCCACCATGCTCCCGACGCCGGAAGAGGTCGACCACTGTTTGTCTCTCGCCCTTCAGACGGGGTGGACGGTCCCCGTGACGGAGCACTACGTCAGGCAGCGCCTAGCCGAGCACGAGGCAGCACGCGCGAAGGGAGAGATGAGCCCTCCTCCCGAGCTCCCGACCAGGAAGGAGGCGGAGGAGCTGGTGCGCTACTTCACGTGTGCGGGATGTAACCGCAGCGTCGACCGCTCGCTGGCGAGAGCACCCCCGCTGTGCGAGGAGTGCTTAGCCCTCCTGCGCTACGTGACGTCGCAGCTCGGACCTCCGCGCGAGGCGATGCAGTACATCTACCGCGCAGTGGACAACTACCAGAGGTACCTAGAGTACCAGCGCCAGAAAGAGATCTTCGAGAAGATGGAGGAAGAGAAGCGTCGCCCCCTCTCCCCCCCACCAGCTGGCGAGGAGAGCGAAACTAAGTCGGAGGAATGACGCGCAGGGAGAAGAAGGCTCGCGGTGCCCTGCCAGTTTTGTGTATCTCGAGTGTTGCCTTATCCGCTATCACGCGCTCGATGATTTGCAGTATCGCAGTCCTCAGTCGTGCGCTGGTGATGTCCCAGTATGGAAGCACTGCTACTCGGGCCTCTCCCTCGGTCCGACCCTCTCCACCCGGAATCCATCCCAAAATGCGCAATTGCTCGCGTTTTTCCTCTTCTGGGACCCAAATCCTCAATGCTGTGACCTCTTTTTCCGGCGGAGCTCCTGTATAACGCGGATGAATGATCACAGTGCCAATCTCAAATTTTAGCG
>JAFCZZ010000263.1 GCA_019314085.1 Deltaproteobacteria bacterium
TCAATAATACGAATAACGCCACATTCAGTATGCCGAGAACGACGGGCAGAATAAAAATAAAAAGAAACTCGGTATATTTCATGTCAGACTCCCATCCATGACTGTGCGCTCTTTGGTATGTGCGGGATGCGGATAGTGATAGGCTCGCTCATCTTGTCCCGCCCGTATACGTGATGATACAGAGATGCCGTTTGATACCCGTCAGCACCGTGAGAACTCCAGTCATGCACCGGATGAGAGCCGTATATTTTGTATTTTTCGTTGTATTCCTTCCGGTACGACTTGAGAGCGCTCAATCCGTCCTTGCATCCGTCAGCATCAAACCACGACCGGCCAAGAAACTGGCGTGAAGCCTCGATACCGTCTTCCTTTTTTTTGACCCTCGGCACCGTCTCGCAGGTGATACCAAGCTCGGAAAGAAACTCTTTAGTTGTTTTCCCTGTCTGTAGTTGCCTGTTGTTACCATCGTGCGGGAGAACATGAACCCCGAACGTTAGACGCTTGCTGTCCCGCCAATCTTTGAGGTAGTTGGCATAGTGAACCAGCCCTTCACCCGAGTTGGAGTAGTAGTTGACGAAATGCACCTCACGGCCGACCGTCTGAGCGAACCATACCGTTGTTGAATCATCAATACCCAAGTCCCAATACGTGTTGACCGGTATATTGGGCTCTATCGGCACCCGTCCGATGCGACCATCACGCTCGGCCGCCATGAGTTCGTTTGCGAAGTAAGCCCCCGGCACCGGTACGGCCCAGCTACAGTAGAACTCTTGCCGGATCATCTCCTCGCTCATGCCGTCTTTGCGCTCGCGCTCGATTGCTTCGAGGCTGATAGCGTGGGTGTCATCGACCGTCAACGTCTCGGTGAACCACTCAGGATTGTCCTTTACACGCTGATATAGGTCGTATGCGTGGTTCTCTCCGCGCGGTGTATTGTGGCTAATCAGCCCGTTGCTGAAAAAGGAATGGGTGTCGGGAATAACGAAATCGTATACTTTCCCGCGTGTATGCTCTATACTTGCGATAGTATCATAATAATAATTATCTTCTACGATGCCCCGTATATACGGATCGTCCTTCTTTTCGAGAAGACGGCGCAGAGTCCGGTATGTGACGGGTGTATGGCGCTTCAAATCGGTTTCATTCATTCCCCTTATGTAATTATTAAGGCGTTTCCTTGGAACGGTAACCGTATCTCCCCACCAATCACGGCACCGCTTCGGCAAAACATTTCTATGCGCCTGTTTTCGCGTGAGTCTAAAGCCTATCTGTGAATAGAATAGCTCCGCATTATACCCGTCGAAACTTAAACGCCACGCCACGGAAGATACCTTGACGCGCTTCGTCGGCTTCGTTTTGTGCTTTGTTTTCTTGGAAATTATGCCGTAGTTGAGAAGCAACACTTGAAGGTCAGTAATTAGGGCTTCTGATACAGAATCGCAGTGTATCCATCCCTTCTTGTCGTGACTTGACCCGTCACCATCAAAATACCCAGACAGAAACGCGGAGATATATTTCTTCGGCATCCTCATAAGTCTATCGGGGATTCGTTTGTTTTTTGCGCCTCGTTTAATGCCAAACCAGTCAATAAACGAGACTAACCGCTTGTTATGCCTACGACTATGGCAGTCATCTCTATGGGCAAACTCATATGTGTTTTTAAGGAAATCCCTTATTTCCGCGTCCTGATTTGATATTGTTACGGTGCCGCTATTGTCCCAATTGCCTTCAGCTAATATCAACCCCATGAGATACATTAAATCCTCATTGAGGCCGAATCCATTAAATGGGTGCTTGCTTTTCCGTATTTTTGGGGGAGTCCATCCGTGGAGGTTGTCACATCCCCACACCTGCTGGTTGCGCTGTATCACAACAGGATCGCCCACTTTATGCGCATCCAGCCTGCGCCACTCTTCGCCCGTCCATATAGGGTGATTCGGGGTGCCCTCTATCACATAACCCCTTGACGTTGTTAACTTTACGAGTTCTTTAGCGCCACCATTATAAAAACTTGTTGCCCGGTGGAATCCATTTTTTCCGTAAACATCCGTCGACACGTCTGTAAAACGCTGATCTTCATTGTGGGGCATCCGCCCAATGCGTTCTATTCCGTTCCGGGTCATAACCAAGGTGTCTTTTTTAACGCAACAATTAAATGCCGCCCAGCCGTCGTTTTCCGCGAGGATCGGCCTCATGTACTCCCATGCCGCCGGATTTTGGAGGCTGTACTCGGAGAAGACGCACCCACGGGGATTGGTGCCAACGACGCTATCAATGTTATCGGTACCGATGACTTGAAAGATTGAACCGTTGACAAGCGTGATCTTCATCTCGGCTTCGTTTGGCTTCTTCGCCCTGATGGCTCCGGGGATATGGTCGAGAAACTTGAATCCGTCCCGGTCGAGGCCATCCCAGAGAATCTTACGTCCCTGAGAATACGTGGGAAAGAAATAGTAGTATATGCCGACCGTCTTCATCGCCTCTTTGGCGACCACGTTGATATAGCTCTTATCTTTGCCGCTGCGCCGGTGCCATACCGTGAACATACGCTTGAACCCGTCGGCTATCGCGTTGTACAGCGGTATCTGATACGGTCTTGGCGTGTAGTTGTGCGGGATCGTGACCTGTTGGCGCGGGCGTCTCATTCCATACCGTCCCTAGCCTCGTACTTGTCGCGGATCACAACCTTTACGTCGCGCTGTCGGTTGTCCTTCTCAAATATCCCGAAGTGCTTGCCGAGCAGGTCGAGGGCACCCTTCTTGTCTGCCAGCTTGATCCTCGTCTTTTTCACCTCACGAGCGTTCCGGCCCTTCCCCTCGACGTACTCATCAACCGTGATCTCGCTGATCGCCGCCGCCTGCTCTCGCGTGAGCCTCGACAGGTCAACAAAAGCGTCACCGTTATCGTTAAGTTCAATATAATCCTGCATGTTAAGAAAGCCTATCTTTGCCAGCTCCTCAACAACTCTATCGGCAGTGACTTGTGTTCTCGCTGACTGTTCGGCAACAGCTTTCTTGATTGCGGCAGAGATTACAAGTTTCCTTAAGTTCTGCTCACCGATTTGACCGGCCGTTTTCTCCGAGTAGCCAGCGCGGATCGCGGCTTGCGTCGCATTCTTGTCGATGAGATATTCCTCGACGAATCTTTTTTGTTTGGGGGTCATCATCGGATTACTTCACCTTGACTGTTAGTTTTGGTAGCTGCACATGATTGCAGGGATGTTAGATTCTGACACGCTGGCATATAAGGAATATAAAGACAAGAAGATGTATTTATAATATATAATAGAGGGGTAAAAGCGTTATTTTCCCAACCGATCATTGTTTATCACCCTGTCGTTGAGGTTCCCGCGTATTTTTTACAAGATACCGGTTTTCTGGTCTGAGTCAAGCGTTTTGTGTGTTTACCCTTATTCCACGGGGGTTTACGCGCACCTTCGGAAATTATTTTGATATTTCTGAAAAAAAGGCTTGACATCGGTCAACGCGCTATATATACTGAGAGAGACGACCGGGGAACCGGCAAACCAAACACTAACCGCCGGGCGTTTTCGAGCGTCCGGCAAGGGGGTCAAGATGAAACGCTTAACAATCCATGACATTAAATATCGGGTGCAGGACACATCACCGTATTTTTTCAGCCGGGATACGTTGCGCTTTTTCGGTCAGAGAATGAAGGATTTTCGGGTTTATAAACAAGCCGATGGCCGCTATATGATACGGGC
>JAFCZZ010000264.1 GCA_019314085.1 Deltaproteobacteria bacterium
CAAACACCCTTCCAAATATGAAATCCACATGGCCAAGGAAATTCTCCAGCCTGAACACGCCGTCGATATCCTCCCTGCTCAAGGATGACATAACCTGCTTGTCTTCGAGGAGCAGTTGTTTGAAGTCCAGTCCCTCATTCCACGATTTCATGGCATTTCGCTGAACAAGCGCATAGGAATCTTCTCTCGACATACCCTTTTCAATACACTTAAGCAGCACCATCTGCGAAAAAACCAGCCCTCGGGTCATATTCAGATTGGCCAGCATCCGCTCCGGGTATACAAGGAGGTTTTTCACAACACCGGTAAATCTGCTCAGCATGAAATCAAGGAGTATCGTGGCGTCAGGGGCAACAACCCGCTCAACGGAAGAATGACTGATATCCCGTTCATGCCAGAGGGCCACATCTTCCATCGCGGCAAGGGCATAGGCTCTCATCAGCCGCGCCAGACCGGAGAGGTTCTCCGAGAGCACGGGGTTCCTCTTGTGGGGCATTGCCGAAGACCCCTTCTGCCCGGGGGAGAAAAATTCCTCGGCCTCTCTGACCTCCGTCCTCTGAAGATGCCGTATCTCCGTGGAGAATTTTTCAAGAGAAGATGCCGTTATGGCAAGTGTGGCAAAATACTCGGCATGTCTGTCCCGTTGGACAATCTGCGTGGATATGGGGGCCGGTTTCAGCCCCAGCTTCTCACATACGTATGTCTCGACCCCGGGATCGATAAAGGCAAAGGTGCCGACGGCCCCCGCTATCTTTCCACAACTGATCGTTTCCCGAGCGCTGACGAGCCGTACCCGGTTTCTCTTCATCTCCTGATACCAGAGGGCCATCTTGAGACCGAATGTAATCGGCTCGGCGTGAATCCCGTGCGATCTGCCGATCATGATGGTATCCTTGTATTCAAACGCCCTGTCTTTCAGGACAACCAGGAGGTCATCCATATCCGCGATAAGGAGCTCCGACGCCTCCTTCAAGAGAACGGCAAGGGAGGTGTCCAGTATATCGGAGGACGTGAGGCCCATATGTATGTATCTCGCATCTTCCCCCACCTTCTCCGAAACCGAGGTGAGAAAGGCTATCACATCATGTTTGACCGTTTTTTCAATCTCATCAATTCTCCGGATATCAAAACCGGCCCGTTCCCTGATGGTATTGAGCGATTCGGCCGGTATCTTCCCCTGGGCGGCAAGGGCCTCGCACGCGAGGATCTCTATGTCGAGCCATTTTTGGAATCGATTTTCAGGGCCCCAGATATAGGTCATCTTGTCTCTTGAATACCGTGGAATCACCGTTGTGCTCCTTCGATTGATTATGATAAGAAATCTCTTAGTACGAGCCATAGGAACTAGTCAAGTTTTTTAGACAGGTCGGTCTTGTAAGAATTATCAGATTCCAGGGTTTTGTCTGAGTTCATATTTTTCTGACAGGAGAAAATATCCTGTTTTCAGGATATTATTTCGATAATATCTTCTCATGCTGAAGATTTTTCTTGACGACATATAGTATAAGGACTACTATCCCACCACAAGATATTGTGTCCACATGACAGAGGGGGGAACAATCCGTGCACAATAAGATCCGAAAGAGAGACGGCCGCCTGGACCGGTTTGACGCGACGAAGATCACCGCTGCGATTGCAAAGGCGGGAGCGGCAACCGGCGAGTTTGGTGAGGAGGTGGCACAGAGGCTGACGATAAAGGCGCTCAGCCTGGCGGAAAAGCTCTTTGACAGCAAGATCATGACCGTAGAAGAGATACAGGATATCGTCGAAGAGGTTCTCCTCGGCTCTTCATACCGCAAGACCGTCAAGGCGTACATCATATACCGCGATCAGCACGCGAGGTTGAGAGAGATCGCCGACAAGATGGAGGTCGACCTGGTAGACCAGTACCTGCAAAAGCTCGATTGGAAGATAAACGAAAACAGCAATATGGATTACTCGCTTCAGGGGCTCAACAACTACCTTTCATCCGAAGTGAGCAAGGTATACTGGTTAAACAAGATATATACCGATGAGATCAAAAAGGCCCAGATGGATGGTGATTTTCACATCCATGACCTCAGTATCCTCTCCGTCTACTGTGTGGGGTGGGATCTCCACGACCTGCTTACAGAGGGGTTCAAAGGGGCATCCGGGAAGGTGGAAAGCAAGCCCGCGAGGCACCTGCGCAGCGCTCTCGGACAGATCGTAAATTTCTTTTACACACTCCAGGGGGAGGCGGCTGGTGCGCAGGCGTTTTCGAACTTCGACACGCTCCTCGCCCCCTTTATACGGTACGATGAACTCAATTTCAAAGAGGTCAAACAGGCCCTTCAGGAATTCATCTTCAATATCAATGTCCCGACGCGGGTAGGTTTTCAGACACCCTTTACCAATGTCACGCTGGACGTGAAGGTACCGCGGTACTATGCCGACCAGGGTGTCATTATCGGGGGAGAGCCGCAGGGCGAGACATACAAGGAATTCCAAGAGGAAATGGTCATGTTCAACAAGGCCTTCCTCCAGGTGATGGCAGAGGGGGACGCCAAGGGGCGCGTCTTTACCTTCCCGATTCCCACGTATAACATCACCAAAGACTTTGACTGGGACAATCCCGATCTCGACTACCTGTGGGAAATGACGGCGAAGTACGGCGTACCCTACTTTTCAAACTTCGTCAATTCCGACATGAACCCGGAAGACGCACGGAGCATGTGCTGTCGCTTACGGATAGACAATAGGGAACTCGAGAAGAGGGGGGGCGGCCTCTTCGGCTCAAACCCCCTGACAGGGTCCATCGGCGTCATAACCATCAACATGCCGAGGGTCGGGTACCTCTCAAAAACGGAGGATGAATTCATTGAACGGGTGGACCACCTGATGGTCCTGGCACAGGAGAGCCTCGAGACAAAGAGGAAGGTCCTCGAAAAATTTACCGATAAGGATCTGTATCCCTACACAAAATACTACCTCAGAGACGTAAAGCAGCGCTTCGGCGAATACTGGAAAAACCACTTTTCCACGATAGGTCTCGTGGGGATGAATGAGGCATGCCTCAACCTCATGGGAAAGGATATTGCCGAACCCGAAGGACAGGAATTTACCAAGAGGGTGCTCGATTTCATGAGGGACCGGCTGGTTGCATTTCAGGAGGAAACCGGAAACAACTATAATCTTGAAGCTACTCCGGCCGAGGGAACCTCCTACAGCCTCGCAAAGAAAGACAAGGAAAAATACCCCAGCATCATCTGCGCCACCGGGAACGGGACAAGAGACAAGGATGTGGAGATGTTCTATACCAACTCCACACAGCTTCCCGTCAACTTTACCGACGACATATTCGAGGCCCTGGATCTCCAGGACGAGATCCAGACCAGATATACCGGGGGAACGGTCTTTCACATCTACGCGGGGGAGCGCATCGAAGATCCCGCCGCCGTCAAGCTACTGGTGCGAAGGGTCTGCGACAGATACCACCTCCCCTACTTCACCTTTTCTCCCACCTTCAGTGTCTGCCCGAACCACGGCTATATCAACGGGGAACAGTACACCTGTCCGATATGCGCGGAGCCCTGTGAGGTCTTTTCCCGTGTGGTCGGGTATCTGCGCCCGGTAAAGCAGTGGAACAAGGGAAAACAGGAGGAGTTCAAAACCAGGAAACTGTTCCAGGTATAAGATGAAGATAGCTGATATTCAAAGATTTTCCCTGATCGATTATCCCGGAAAAATTTGCGC
>JAFCZZ010000265.1 GCA_019314085.1 Deltaproteobacteria bacterium
CCGGACGCGTGGCGGCGCTGGCCGGTCTCGATGTCCCGGTCCAGCCGGGACCGGGAGTCATGGTTGCCGTCGAGGGCAGGGTGACCAATATGGTGATTAACCGGATGCGCCCGGCCGGCGAGGGGGATATCATTGTCCCCCAGCGCGGGCTTTCCATCCTGGGGACCTCGCTGTGGCTGGCCGAGGATCCGGATGACGTGGTCCTTCCGAAGGGGCATATTGCCCGGATCATCGAGATGTGTGCCCTGATGGTGCCGACGGTCGGGGAGGCGGAGGTTCGCTCGGCCTGGAGCGCCGCGCGGCCCCTGATCCGGGATTTAGATGCGTCGAGCCCGCAGCAGATCAGCCGCACCTTCGAGTGTTACGATCACAAGGTTACCCACGGCGTGGAGGGGATTGTCTCTCTCCTGGGGGGCAAGGCAACGACGGTGAGGGCCATGGCCGAAAAGACCGCCGACCTGATCTGCCGAAAGACAGGGCACAAGATTCCCTGCCGAACCCGCACAACCCCGCTCCTCACTTGGCGCCGGTTTTTCGCCGCGGCGCCCGGAGACGGTCCGCCAAGGAGTCTCACATGAAAAAGAAGATCCGCCTGAAGATCCGGCGCCATCGGCCCTACAGCAAAAAACCGCCCAGCTTTGAGACCTTTACCCTGACCATCGATGGGGACATCAGCATCCTGGACGCCCTTGAGATGATCCAGGGAGGGCTGGATCCCACCCTGATGTTCCGGCGGTCGTGCCACCACTTATCGTGCGGCACCTGCGGGATGCTCATCAACGGCGAGGAGCGGTTGGCCTGTGTCACGCGCCTCTCCCAGCTCAAGGGAGGAACCATCAGGCTGGAACCCCTCCCCGGTTTTCCCCTGCTGGGCGATCTGGCCGTGGATATGACCCCCTTGTATAAAGATATCGATGAGCGGTGGGATTACCTGAGGGACGCGGAGGACGTGGGCGGCAAAAAACTCCCGGAGGGTATCGAACGCTTCGAGCGGTTTGAGAACTGCATCGAGTGCGGGTGCTGCGTCTCGGCCTGCCCTGTGGCCGGCGAGGAGAAACCCTTCATGGGGCCGGCCGCTCTGGCCGCCCTGAACACGGAGCTTCAGAAGACCACGGGGAAGGGTTCCCGGGCCCTGCTGAAAGAGGCGGGGGGGCAACGGGGGGAGCGCCTGTGTAACCGGGCGCTGGCCTGCAGCCGCGTCTGCCCCACGGCCGTGTACCCGGCGCGCCACATCCTGGATCTGCGCACGCGGCTGCGGGGCGATGGACAGAAGGGATAGTTTCTGATACGCTCGGTCAAGATAGAGTCATTACTGCCCATTCCGGTTATGTGCATAATACGCGCGAGCAGGCGTGAGATGTAACGTTTCATTCGTTTGCAGGAAGAGGGTATCCATGCCATTCGTTACCGTTCGTGATATTCAAATCTATTACGAGATCCGTGGAACAGGGGGGCGTCTCCTCTATATCGGCGGCACCGGAGGAGACCTTCGCCACCGGCCCTCCATCTTCGACTCCCCCCTTGCGGATCGGTTTGAGATACTCGCCTATGATCAGCGCGGTCTCGGACAGACCGACCGGCCGGACATCCCCTATACCATGGCGGACTATGCCATGGATGCCGAAGGCCTGCTGGCGGCGGTGGGATGGGACCGATACTCTGTGATGGGTGTATCCTTCGGCGGGATGGTGGCCCAGGAATTCGCGATTTGCTTTCCGGGACAGGTCGAACGGCTGGTGCTGGCGTGCACCAGCAGCGGCGGCGCTGGGGGGGCTTCATTCCCGATGCACGAACTCGGCGATCTAGCCCCACGGGAGAAAGCATTGGGCACGGTCCTGCTCAGCGATACGCGTCGCGATGCCGCGTGGCAGGCCGCCCACCCGCAGAAGCTTCAAGCCCTCGTTGAGCAGGTGGAGGCAACCCTGCTGGTCGGGGCGGACGAGCCGGGTCGAAAAGTGGGTGCCTGCCGCCAGATCGAGGCACGCGCGGGGCACGATACCCATGACCGGCTTTCCACCCTCCGGATGCCCGTCTTCATCTGCGGCGGCCGTTACGACGGCATTGCTCCCCCTTCCAATCTTGAGGCGATGCACCGACAGATTGCGCAGTCCCACCTTGAACTGTTTGAGGGGGGACATCTCTTTCTACTCCAGGATCCGCAAGCCTTTGAGCGCATAACTGCATTTCTGAGCAGTGAACCTGATCGTTGAAAAATGCGTGTAAACGCCTTCCGTAGATGAAGATTTGTCCCTGTTTGAGGAAGTATCCTGATCACATTGAATGCACCTACGCATGGGAAAGGAGAAACTATGAACATCGCTGAACTCTCGGACAATGAAATCAAACGATTCGGTGAACACGTCTCCATGGTATTCGAAGGACAAGAGATAACCAACGTGGAGATACGGCAAGCTTCATTACGCTTGGGGAATGCCTTAAAGCGATTAGGGGTCAAACGGGGGGACCGGGTCATTATACAGATGCCCAATTGTCCCGAAGTGATTTACAGTTTTCATGCGGTTCACGCGATCGGTGCCGTGGTTGTTCCTATTAATTTTCTGGTGGGAGATTCGGAGATCGCCTACATCTACCAGGATACGGGGGCGGAGACGATAATCAGCAGCATGGAATTTCTCCCCAAGATCGAGGCCTGCCGGAGACAGGCCCCGGCCATCAAAAACATCATCCTGATCGATGATCCGGTTCCGCCGCATGCCCTGTCCTATCGAGCCCTTGTCGAGAAGAGTTCGGATGAATTGGAAATAGAGCACATGGAAGATGACGACCTCGCCGCGCTGATTTATACGGCAGGGACTACGGGGACCCCCAAGGGGGTGATGCACACCCACTACAGCCTCTATTCCAACGCGAAGATGCAACTGGACACCCTCAATCTACCTTCCGGTCTGACAGGTATTGGTGTTCTGCCGCTTTGCCATTCATATGGGATCGCCAGCATGAATTACGGCTCTCTCTTGGGGGGAGGGAAGATCATCCTGATCAACTCATTCGATATGGACAAGATCTTTTCCTCCATTGAAAAATACAAGGCCAACGCGATTGCTGCCGTTCCCACCATGTATATCTACATGCTGCTGGACCCCGGGCTGCAAAAGTACGATATAAGCTCCATGAAATACTGGTCATGCGGTTCAGCACCCCTGACCCGTGACACATGGGATAGTTTTAAGGAAAAGTTCGGCCACGAGATCAGTGAAGGCTGGGGGCTTACCGAGGCCGGAGCCAACAATTTGTCCAACCCCTTTGAGGGGAAGAAAAAAATCGGCTCTATAGGAGTGCCGATGAAGGGCACGGAGCTGAAGATTGTTGATTTTGAAGGCAGCGAGCTTCCTCCCGGCCAGGAAGGAGAACTTATTATTTCAGGCCCCATGCTGATGAAGGGGTACTGGAATAAGCCGGAGGAGACAACCGAGGTGCTCAGAGACGGGTGGCTCTACACCGGTGATATCGGGTACCGCGATGAGGACGGATATTTCTTCATCACGGAACGCAAGAAGGATATTATCATCAAGGGCGGAGAGAATATCGCCCCGAGGGAGATCGAGGAGGTCCTCTTCTCTCACCCGAAGATTTCGGAGGCCGCCGTCATCGGCATAGAGGACCCAGTCTACGGTGAGGATGTCAAGGCCTTTGTGGTGCTGATGCCCGGGGAGCGCGCCGATCCCGGAGAGATCATCTCATACT
>JAFCZZ010000266.1 GCA_019314085.1 Deltaproteobacteria bacterium
TCCGTCTCTGCAAATTTTCTTGCAAGCTCACGGTATTGTTTTTTTTCTTCCGAAAGTTCAAAGGTATACATATAATGCCTCCTTGTGAGATTTGTGAAAAATCCAGACAGAAAAAGCCCTGCAGTTGAATCGGGTTAACCATAACACATCCGATAATCCTGCTGCAAGCGGGGATTCCGCCACACCAGCACCGCTCCAATTGTCTTTGGAAGCAAGGCCATCCCGGACAATGAAGATCGGGGAGGTTTTCGTATATTGCAATGGAAGGCTTTTTGAGATACAAAAATCCCGGCAGGCAACAAGTGAGGGTCATGCAGTCCTTTCGCTTTGGTTTATACGTGAATCCACAGTAATAAACGAGGGAAAAAGAGGCCGGGGCTATGCGGCTGACAGAATGATCTGCCCAACGCCTGTCCCGGTGGCAGGGCTCGTGTGTCATTCTGTGTTTTAACGGAAAGGAACAGTGAGATGAGTTGGTGGGGAAAATTCATAGGGGGCTCGGTGGGGTTTTTCTTCGGCGGCCCTCTGGGTGCAATCCTGGGTACCGCCGTGGGGCATAGTTTTGATAAGGCAAGGGCAGTTGGCACTGGCGGCGTACACTTCGGATATGGAGATAATGAGCGGGTACAGATGGCCTTTTTTACGGCGACCTTCTCCGTAATGGGCCATCTCGCAAAGGCGGATGGAAGAGTTTCCAATGAGGAAATCGCCGCCGTGCGTAAGATTATGACGCATATGCGGCTTACCGCGGAACAACAGCAGACGGCCATCAATCTGTTTGATGAGGGTAAACGCCCTGATTTTCCGCTTGATGATATCCTGGAACAATTCAGGCGGGAGTGTCATAGGAGGAGCACTCTCACACAGATGTTCCTTGAGATTCTCTTGGGAGCAGCCATGGCCGACGGGAAGATTCATGATTCGGAACTCCGTATCCTCTATCATGTCTGTGAACGCGTGGGGTATCCCAGGGAACAATTCGAGCGGATCGTAAGGATGATGCAGGCCGGACAAAAGGCAGGGGGCACTACGGGATTTGATCGAGCGTATGGGGGGGCGGCGGATAATGCCCGCCTTAAGGACGCCTATGGCGTATTGGGGCTTTCGGAAAAGGCCCCCGACGAGGACGTCAAAAAATCATATCGCCGTCTCATGACGCAGTATCACCCCGACAAGCTTGTTTCCAAAGGTCTTCCCGATGAGATGATGCAATTTGCCACTGAAAAAACCAGGAATATCAAGGCTGCCTATGAGCTCATACGCGAGTCCCGGAGGCTTCATTGACGCAAGGATTGAAGGCGTGACGTAATGAATTGTTCACAGATCCTGGAGGAGGCAAAAGGCAAGTTTGATGCGAGAGAGGTGACCACGCCCGGGCTGGATGCACAGGTTCTCCTTGCACACTGTATCGGCAGGGACTGTCAGTTTCTCTATGCGCATCCGGAGAAGGAACTTTCCTCCGAGGAGGTGACCCTATTCCGTTCGCTGGTCGCCAGGAGGATGAAGGGTGAGCCGGTCGCCTATATCGCCGGTGAGAAGGAGTTCTGGTCGCTCACCTTTGAGGTCACCCCGGATGTCTTGATACCGAGACCCGACACGGAAATCCTGGTCGAGGAGGTTTTGAAACTCTTCGGACGGGAGGAGGCGGTCCGGATGCTGGAGATCGGGACGGGAAGCGGGGCGATCAGCGTCGCGTTTGCATCCGAGATGCAGGCAGCCTCTATCACGGCCACGGATTGCTCCCCGGAGGCCCTCGCGGTTGCCGCCAGAAACGCTCGGGGCAATAACGTAGATGAGAGGATTTCATTCCTGTGCGGAGATCTGTTTGATCCTGCCGGGGGAACGTATGATATCATCGTTTCAAACCCCCCCTATATCTCCGAGGAGGAGTTCAACCTGCTTGCCCCGGAGGTGCGGGGGTACGAACCCAGCCAGGCCCTTGTCGCCGGCCCGGATGGCACGGAGTTCCACCGGCGACTCGTACAGAGCGCGCGGCCATTCCTGGCGAAGGGTGGATGGCTTGCCATGGAACTGGGGGCGGGACAGAGGGGTGCCCTCGAGAAAATACTGCACAACAGCAATTACTGTGATATTGTCTTTCACCGCGATTATGCCGGGATAGAGAGGGTCGTTCTGGCAAAGATGAGGAGATGACCAGGTGGATAAAATTGTCATACAGGGAGGCAGACGCTTGCAGGGCGACGTCCGTATCAGCGGCGCCAAGAACGCGGCGCTTCCCGTCCTCGTGTCTTCACTCCTGACCGATGGGTGGAATACCTATCATAACGTCCCCGATCTTGCCGATGTCAGAACGATCAAGAGACTCCTGTCCGGTTTCGGAGCCGAAGTCGACGGGGGAGACACGCTCAGAATCAATACGGGAAAGATCATGAGCCAGGAGGCCCCCTACGATCTCGTCAGGACGATGAGGGCCTCTATCCTCGTTCTCGGTCCCCTCGTGGCGCGGACGGGAAAGGCGCGTGTTTCGCTTCCAGGGGGATGCGCCATAGGTGCCAGACCGGTAAATTTACACCTGAAGGCCCTGCGGGCCATGGGGGCCGAGATAGATCTTCGTGACGGATACGTGGAGGCCAACGCTTCCCGGCTCAGGGGCGCCACCATATATTTCGACATATCGACGGTGACCGGCACCGAAAACATACTGATGGCCGCCACGCTGGCCCAGGGAACGACGGTCCTTGAAAATGCGGCCAGTGAACCGGAGGTTGTCAATCTTGCCGATGTCCTGACCGGCATGGGGGCGAAGATCAGGGGCGCAGGGACCGATGTCATAGAGATCGAGGGGGTGGATGCCCTCCGACCGGTTGAGGCGGATATCATTCCCGATCGGATTGAGGCGGGAACCTACATGATAGCAGCGGGGGTCACCGGGGGAGATGTCAATGTCCTGGGGTGCCGACCGGACCACCTCGACACGGTCATAGCCAAATTAAATGAGGCGGGTGTTGAGATTACCCCTATAGAGGGAGGGCTCAAGGTCGTGAGCGATCGGAATATAACCAGCGTGGATGTTCAGACGCTTCCCTATCCCGGTTTTCCCACGGATCTGCAGGCGCAGATGATGGTCCTGATGTCCCTGGGCGGTGGGAGCAGCATCATCAAAGAGACCGTCTTTGAAAACAGATTCATGCACGTGAATGAACTGACACGAATGGGGGCGGACATAACCGTTGACGGTGGCAGCGCTATCGTCAGGGGTGTTCCCTCCCTCCGCGGTGCCCCGGTGATGGCGACGGATCTGAGGGCCTCTGCCTCGCTTATCCTTGCGGGTCTGGTGGGCGAAGGAACGACCGAGATCTCCAGAATCTATCACATAGACCGAGGGTATGAACATATCGAAGAAAAGCTGTCTGCCCTTGGGGCCGATATCAAGAGGGTGAAGGGGGGATCGTGAGGGTTATAAGCACACAGGAAAGTTCGTTCGCCGAGGATCTCGACCGCATTATAAACCGGAAAAACCGCGTTCCGAAGGACGTGGAGGATGTCGTGGCTGGCATCCTGGATGACATCGAGACAAGGGGAGACGATGCGCTCTTTGAATACACGGGACAGTTTGACGGCATCTCCCTTACCCCCCGTACGGTTGAGGTCTCTCCGGACGAGATAGAGGCGGCGTTCGGCATGATCTCCCCCGATGATGTAGAAATCCTTAAGTTCTCTGCGGCGAGGATAGAGGCATTT
>JAFCZZ010000018.1 GCA_019314085.1 Deltaproteobacteria bacterium
CCGCCCCCGTTGCCCGAGGGCGTGTAGGTGCAGTAGATGGAGAATACCCAATTTTCACTTAGGCTCCAACCAGCAGACGATGGCCACTCGGGGTAAGTCTCGTCCATGTCTATCTTTGCGGGATATTCCCCACCCTTATCACCGTATAACGCTGCGAAAGTCCCCTTGGCCCATGCTGCTAAGTAGTAGGTAATCCCACTTATAGTAGGGGGGTTACTAAAGTCGACATCGCGCCACGCGCCTGTCATATGAAGGTCTTCGTTCTCTTGAGTATGGTCCACCAGGGAGTCGTCGCTGGCTTTATAAAGCGCACACTGAAAGACGTCACTGAGGCCGCCGTGGCAGTATGCGCTCATTTGAGTTGCAGTACCATCGGCACCTGTGTAGCCGCCACCTGAAGCCCAAATCCAAAGAAAAGACTCCGAAGAGGCTCCCGCACTCTCATACCCGAACGTCGCCCCCGCCGCATGCCGCACGGGATAGGTCGCCTTGTCCAGGAAGCTCCAAGGAATATCCACGATGTAGTACCCGTTCACATCATCTATGGTCAGGTTGCCCCACACACTCGCGCCCGTAGCATCGGTAAGCCTCGGCCTGTAGATATGAAAGGCCTTCCCCGCCTTGTACTTCTCCGCCTCCTCCCTGCTCGAGTGCATATTCCCCTTTGCAGCATGGTAGACCGCATAGCTGCCTACCACATTCTCAGGGCATATACTCACGCCCCCCTCTTCCTCACACCACGTCGGATGATCGGGATGCAAAGCAGGCTGGTGGTAGAACACGAGCCCCTCTACCTCCATAGGCATGGCCAGGGTGAAGTACTCGTCGGACCGCATGAACGGCAGCATATTTCTCAGCCTTGTGGCCATGCTCTTGCCCGGCTTCTTCTTCAGGATGATGTTGACCTCAAACCCGCCTTCCTCACATTGGGTGAACACGTGCTCCTGCCCGTCAGGGCCGACTACATGCGCCTCCCTAGGGAGAAGGGGATGCATCCACACCTCAACGTTTTCATTGCTCCACCTAACCCTGTTTGCGCCCGCCTCTTGTAATGCACCATCTTCCGCGAACCACATTGATACGCTGCATTCCCCGCCCCACCGCTTCAACTTGACGTGGGGAATGAACACTTCGGCGGATGCATCCCCTATCTCTACTTCAGAGCCCCGCCTCTCATCTATCAAGCACTTGAAGGTTGTCGGTCCTATGGGCCCTATCATGCTAGGCTGCTACCACATTCCCATCCGAACTGACAGGCGTCCAGTAGCAGGTAAACTCGATTACCCCGCCCGTCACATTCGCCGTCCCGACTGTCAGGATGATATCGTTGCCATCAGTTATGATGAACTCCTTCAGTACACCAATGGCCTCAATCTCTGAGTCCGGAGTCGCATCGTGCCATATCTCCTTCGCGGTAAGCGCCTCCACAGTAAGGTCCGTCTGGGCGATGATCCCTGCCGTGCTGCCCGCTATACCCAGCTCGATCGTCGCATTGGCATCAAAGGTCAGATTCGTAGTGCAGACCGCTATGACCCGCACTATCACCTGCCCCGTAACGGTAAACACCGTGGCCGGGTTCCCGGTCCCATCGTGGTCGCCTATAGCGTTCTCGGTCCCGCCATCGAAGGTAATGGTCTTTGTCGCCCGCTTGTAGTTACCACCAGCGATCCGCTGGTGGTATGCATCCGGCTTCAGTATGGAGAGTCCCATTACAGTGTCACCCCCCTTCCCCTGATAATCACCTCCGATGTCTGCGTGGTCCCCGCCACTATCTTCACAAACCGCCACCCGCCAAGAGTCCACGTATCACTATATGACCCTGTAGTAGTCTCAGTGGTTACCCCATTTCCAAAGGCTTGATAGGTGCCACTAAGAGTCTCCGATACTTGAAGTTGCAAGGTGGTAGAGGTCAGACTGGGGAGGATTACCTGTAGATTCTCGTAGTGATCGCCGAGGTCTACCGCATTGCTCGTAGTGCCTGAAGCGGCAATCTTGAATACCAGCCAAGACCCGCCAATCTTCGGGGCCGTATATAGTCGCCCCTCGCTATCAGCGGTAATGTCTTTGGGGCCTTTGGGTGTCTTAACGCCTAATAGAGCCATACTCTCTCCTTATCAATGGCCTTTGGGGGAGTATCGCTACTCCCCCTTGGCTTTATTCAGTTGTAGGTACTAGGTGATCAGTTGGTTCGTCGGCAGTTCCACCCACTTGGCCTGAATGAAACCAGTACCGGCCTGCGCACCTGCGAATACCTGAAGCTGTGAAGCCCCTACCAAGACAGGCATGTAGCCAGCCATCTTGTGACTCCACACAAAGGTGCAGGGATAGGCTGGAGAGTCATCGTCAGCCGTAGCGGTCGTAAATGCCTTCTGAAGCCCAAACCGCCAGAACTCAACTACGTTCGTGGTCGTGTAGGTGGCATCAGCATCACTGGCACAACCTACCGTGCAGCTGGAGGCGGAAGGCGCATCACTCCGCATGTTCGTCGGGGTCACCGCCGTATCTGTTCCAGCCGATCCACCGGTCCCATAGGAAGCCATGCCCTCAAAGAGCTGGCTTGTCCCATAGGTCTCCATGTGTACCACAAGCTCCAGCAGCAGGATGGTAGTGTTGGCAGGTACGCTGATGTGCAGATCAGGCTCAGTGGTATCAATCGAACCCGCCCCGAACGTGATAGGGCTGGTGCCCGTACCGGCATTGGCACAAAACACATTGCCCCTCATCATTTGGGCCTGTACCCAATCACTCGTGAATAGCGCACCGTCCCTGGTGCCGGTCAGGCGATGGAATGCCCCATCCGAAGTAACGGCGTACCCCGTGCTGCTGGCAGGAACCAGGTTTAGGGCTATATCGTCAGCCATTTAGCTTCCTCCTTTGTAGCCAATTACAGCCCCAACTCCGAAGTGGTGAACTCCGCCCAGGTCATGTAGGCATAGCCTGTAGGAGCCGTGGTTGTACCATCAACCCACAGGATCAAAGATGACTCACCCTTCAGGATGACAATGTCGCCATCATCGACCATACTCCACCTGAAGTTCATTCTCTCCGTATCATTATCGGAGTAGGCATACGGGTACACGGCGCGCCAGAACTCCTGCATGTTGGTCAGGGCTGTGCAGTTGCCCGTATAGAGGCTGTAAACCTTGCACTTGCTGTTAGTCGAACCTACGGCTGTGCTGTTGGGCTTGGGCGTGACAGCGGTCGAAGTCCCGGCTCCGATGTTGTTCTGGCAGAAGCCAAGAATAGCTTCGCTAACCGTGCCTGCCATCGTCTCGAATGCCACCTCCACCTTGATGGGGATGGCCACCGTCCCGTTGGGCACACAAAGCGCCATCTGGGGCTGATCTTCGTCATAGGACGTCTTGGCGAAGTCGCTGGGGGAAGAGGCCGAACCCACGCTCGCCGTCCAAATCCTGCCCTCAATGGCCCACTGTATGAGGTCACGAGTTGTGACCGTGTTACCCATCAGGTCAAGGCGGATGTTTTTGTCTACCCCACTGCCGCTGACACTAGGGTACGAATAAGCTGTAGAACTCATCTATTTACCTTCTCCTTCTCTATGTATCTCTGTACTGCCAAAACGCAATGTAGTCCACGTTGATTTTCCTAGCGGCAGCCGCCCTTGTCTGTACACCCACCCACGGGCTCAGTTGGGTAGAAGCCGTTACGGCATCCATCAGCGTGGACTCGTAGAGTAACTCGTGGTCTGCGTTCAGCAGGTAAAACTTGGCAAAGGTGCCCTCTAAGGCAATCACGAGCGTCTGGTACGTACCGGCAGCCGGAGCGTGCAACTCGGGCTCTATCTTGGTGGCCGCACTGCCGTCCTTTACCCCGGCCATCTGCCAGTAGGCGGTGTCATTGGTATCGTAAATCCAGCACACACCGTCAGTGGCGTTAAAGGTCGGCGTGGCAAGGGCGTTCACTATACCTGCATTGGTAGTGGCATCAGAGAAGCCAACCTCGATCTTGGTGTTGGCCACGGTGCTAACCCCCGAAAGCCTTACCGCCACGACCGAGTAGAGGTCCCCCTTGCAGGGCAACTCGGGCACGGAGAGAAAACAGTAGTCATTTGCAGTCGTGCCTACTGTGTCTATCTGGCAGACGCCATTAAGCTGGTCGGCCAGGATAGTCGCTGTGCCGCTGGCGTTTTGCTTGATCTCCAGGGTGCCGGGTGCCGTAGCATCGCCGGGCATCGTGTCGCCGCAGAAGTCGTAACACTTCTCCAGGCAGTCAAGCGAGAGCCGCTGCAGGAACCTGTAGGTTATGCTCTGCCCGCCGAACTCCTTCTTTAACTCGTTGCTAATCGGCAGGTGAATCAATCTCTCCATGATTCAACCCCCCTATTTGCCTTTAACCCATACGCCGTGATCGTTCCTCATCTCCTGTGTGCCAAACAGCTCGTAAGACACGATCTTTCGGGCAAGGTAGTCAATGTCATACTGCGACTCCGTGGTGGGGGCCAACTGTCTTACCAGGGCAAAGGCCGACTTGTGGAAGAGGGCATTGTCGTGCCCCGCGGCGTTTGTACCTTCCACGTTGCTGGACTTGTAGAAGTTCACGCCCAGGGCGCTGCCGAAGTAGCCCCTCTTCGCTTTTGCCGAAAGCTGCCCCACGGACTCCTTGTAGGAGTCCTTGACGAAGAAGTCCTGTTGTATGATGTTGCCCCACTCGGCGGGGCTGACAATAGCCACCCTGTCCTCATCGGGAGCGTTGGCATCATCAAGGTACTGCACTGCACGAATCCAGTTATTGACGGTCGTGCCTACAGTGAGGGTGCCTACATGGTTGTTCAGGTCGTCAACCAGTCCGGCCACCGTATCGTCGATCTGAAGGGCAAGGGCATAGCCCATCTTGGGGGCGAACATGGCCGCCTGGTCCTTGAGGGCCTGTACCATCGTCTCTTTCTCGACTGCGATAGCCGCATAGTAGTACTGGTCGATACTGATGTCTGTCTGCGAGTGAGATACCGTCTCATACTGAACAGCCGTGTTCTCACTCTTTTCCCTTGCCGATAGAAGCGGCAGGTCGTTTACGTGGATTACATCACCCTTCGTGAGCCCCTTCTCATACCTGGTATCACAGAACTGGGCAAACAGAAGGTTTGCCTCTCTGCTGTCCAGGATAATCGGGGACCATACCTCAGGGATGAAGTAGTCCTGGCTAGTGTTGTCTAGATACTCGCTTGTGCCAGTCGCCACTTATTTCCTTTCTCCTTATGGACTTATATCTCTATACCTCGCTTGGATTGCCTCTCTTACCTCCAGGGGAAGGTCAAACTCAAAGAACCCCTTCAGGTCCTCCAGGGGGGTTCGGGATATCTTCGTCACGAACACTTCCATGTCCTCTTCGGCGGTTGACTTCTTTCCCAGCGAGTCGGGAGTAACCCATCTCTTCAACAGGTCGATATACACTCCCTTTTCAATCTGCTCGTTCGGGGTCAGCGTTTCCCTCGGCTGAGACCTGTCATCACGTGTGTACACGTCCCCGCCGTTTCTCGCCACGGCCCCCGATCTTATCTCCCCCTTGGTGCCGTCAAGGCTGTTAAAGGCTTCCCTTATGACGCTTGCCGGCCCCTTGAGGGCGGATTTCTTAGTCTTTACTGACTGTTTCTTTGACTTGGTTTTCGTTGCCGTTCCCATTCGCTCCTGCTCCTTCGACTAACGGTTTGTCTATGGGTAATTTCTGAACCGCACCGCACCTGGGGCATATGACGGTATTCCCCCACCACCTACCTGGAATCCATAGCCAGTCTTTCGTGATGGAGTACCATTCGTAGCCCGTCTTGAGCTTGAGTACACCGTTCACCCTTTCCCCGTCACCCACCTCTTGGGCAATGCAGGTGTGACAGGGTCTCGCGGCTGTACCGCCGCACCAGATTCGACGGACTACTCTCGGCCTTCCCCGTTCTCTTGGTCCAAAGCGATACTGCTCAGGTATCTTCCCCACTTACTTGGCCCTTCCCAGCTTCTTCAGAAGCTCCTGGGGAGTCTTGGCTGTAGCCGCAGCCTTGCTAAAGTCACCCGGTTGGATGTCCTTAACAGCAGTTACAGGAGGGGTATCATCTACGGAGTGAATACCCAGTCGCTTCTCGTAATCGGCAAGCTTCTCTGCAAGGCTCTGGTCAACCTTTTTCTGGTAGGCGTCCCTGTCTATCTGCCTTGCAACCTTGAGTGCAGCCCTCCGCACAGCCGAGATGTTGGCTATCGGGTCTATGCCCTTGATGGCGTCCACAATCTCCTTGGAGTCAGGGTCTACGCCCATATCTTTGATTTCCTCTCGGATATCGGCGAGCTCCTGGCTCACCTTGGCCCGCAGTTCCTCTTCCTTCTTGCGATCAGCCTCAAGGCTCTCGTAGTAAGAGAGGCGGGACCTGCCCATTTCCTGGTCTATACGGGACTGCCAATCGGGATCGTCGATCTCCTGTCTCAGGCGTTCCAGCGCCTTCTCCGCCGCCTCAGCCCTGCGCTCCGCCTCTTGCTGTCTTTTCTTGATAGGCTGGAGCTCCTTGTCCTTCACGCTTTGAAAGTGGCGGCTGATCTCGTCGGTCTTAGAGGTCAACGCCTTTGCCACCGCTTCCTGTACCATCTTGTCCAAGTCGGGCTTGGCATCTTGGGTTGAAGCTTGCTCCGTCTCTTTGTCAGCGGACTTCTGCGATACGGTCTCTTCGTTGTCCTGCGAAACCGCACCAGTCTCTTCGGTATCCATAATCTCCTTTCCTTGCATTGAGTTTGGAAAAACAAAAAGGGCGAAGCCTTCACTCAAATGAGTTTCGACTTCGCCCTTCGGTCTTTCCGATCAGACGTAGTTTCTGCCTTACGCAGCGCTATTCAGTTGTTAAGGTGATCAGCCTATTGATTAAGCTGCTCGGACTCTTCCATGACTATGCGCACAGGCGTGCTGTCCGCAACATGTACCGTGATTTTACCATACGCCATACGGCGTATGGCTTGAAGTATCCTAGCTTCCCGTTTGTCAAGCTTTATACCATCAACGGTATATTCTGTCAAGCCCTCGGTCATAGCATCGGTCATAGCATTAGTAATAGAACATATCAAGCGCTGCCTGGACTTCGGGGCGCATCATCCGCATCATCTTCTTCCGGCGGGCGATGATGAGCCTGTTGCGTATGATTATCTGGGGCCAACCCTCCGGCAATCGCATTAGCGCCTGCCTCTCCTCCGCTGCGGTCCGGTACCGCCTCAATCCCTCGGCGGCAGCCCTAATGTCGGGCGAATACTGCGACCATACCTCATCTTCGATCTCCCAATAGGGCTTCAGTATCTCCCTGGCCTCACGGAGAGCCCTCATGGCGGGGGGCTCATCCTTGCCTATCGCAAGGCGTTCCTGAATATACTGGTAGACCTCAGGACCATACTTTTGCCGGATCGCCTGCCTGCGCCTTTCCGCCTCATCATACTGATACAGCCCAAACTCATCGGTCAGATCATCCGAGTAGAGCAGGTCGCAGTACTCAGCATAGGCGATATCTTCAAGGTGCATGTTGCTCTTATCAAGCGGGGCGTCAAAGAACTCCATCACCGACTTATAGCGGGGCTGGCTGTTGATGTGGTCCCGCATGGCCCTAGCCTGAGCGTATATCTCCCCGGACTTCTCCCTGAACTCCTTGAGCGTCATTTTCCCGGCCCGAACGGCTGCATCGGCCTTGCGCAACTCTGCAGCTGTAGAATCGTTTACCTGGGCCATCTCGTCCTTCCAGCTATACCAAGTCTGTTGCTTGACGCCGCCTGTAAGCGCAGCCCTCTCCTCGGCGTCCTTGGCAGCCTTGGCAAGGTCAGGGTACAGCTCCTCCAACTGCCGGCGCTGGAGCATGTTGAGGGACTCCCAACCCGCACCGAAGGTCTCCTTGGCATACTCTTCCCGCAACTGGTCCCTATGCTGCCAGTGCGTTTTCTCGTAAGCCCTAAGCCCCATGAGTTCAGGGGGGATAACCCCCGCCGTCAGGCTATCGCCCTCAAGGAGGCTGGAAGATAGCCAGAAGGGCACGCCGCGACGAAGCACCTCTTCCTTAAGAAACGTGGGTACGTTGTCGATTGGTTCGCCCAGAAACGTTCGCCCGCTGATAATATCCGTGGCTGCACCGGACAGCGGACTCAGCCTGCCGCGTACGAACTTGGCGAACGGGTTGTCCCGCCACATATCTATCTCACGGGGATTGATCTTCAGGAAATCCTCGGGACTTGTGAGTGCCGTCCCGGCCAAGTTCGCCATGAATTTCACCATCGCCAGCTGCCCCGAGCCTATGCCGACGTTCGTGTTGCCGACACGCACCGTCATAAAGCCACCCTTGGTCGGGTTCAGTTGGGGCTCCTGCCCCAGCGCCATGCAGGCGGCCACATATAGCCCCGTCGCCCCCGCGGCCATGCTACCTAGCGTCATGAGGGCCTCTTTGCGCATCATGCCTGGGGTAAGCGCATACTTCCAAAGGGCGAACAAGGAGCGTGTATAGCGGGGGGCGAAGGCTATGAAGGCGGCCTCCGCGGCCCTCTGCCCCGCCGGGATACCAAGAAGGCGGCTGTCCATAGTGCCCGTCATGGCCCGCACGTAGCTGGCCACCTCCGAAGCCTTGACGGGGTCCAGAAGCCCATCCGCACCGACGGCGAGTTTGCGCAACGCCTTCCATGTTTCCACCTTCCCGACGGAAAGCGCACCGCTGAATGATGTCTCAAAGCGGCCAAGAGTAGGTATCTTTTGCAGTATGCCGCCTTCCCCGAGGGCTTCCACCATCTCCGCGGCCCGCGTGCCCACCTGAATGCCGTACTGGCTCATTTCCGAAATAACCTCACGGTTAGCGGCCTGCCATTGCTGGTACTTGATAGGGTGTATGAACATATCAAACTGAGCCTTGAAGGCCCTGGCCCAGGCTGCAGGATTCCTGAATGCCAGCGGGAGAAGATGTATTTGGGTAACGCCGAAGTCCATCGCGGACATCATCGTGCGTGATACGGCGACGCCCTTCTCCAACTTCTTCAGAAAGTCGGGTGCCATCTGCTCCCTAAACATCTGGTTTATGGCGTCACCGATCTCCGCCGGGTATATTTTGCTAGAGAAGCCGCCGCGTATCACCCTTGTTTCCCAACCCTCAGGCAGGGACGCTAGTTGCTTCTGGTACTGAAACTCCCGCGCCAGCGGCCCCAGCTCCTTCTTGGCCGCCTCCACCCTGCTCACAACGTCATCCCGAATACCCTTGAGGGCCTCTAACTGAGCCTTCCGGGCCTGACGCTCCGCTGCCCTAGCGGCCTTCTGTTGCTCCAGGGACATCTCCTTGATGGGTTTAAGCCGCGGCATCCGCCCTATCTGCCATTCACCGGCATTCTCGTAAATCTCCGTCAGCAACTTGAGTGACTGCTCGTTGCTGAGATTCATCTGCTTGATCGCAGATGTTATATCGGACAACTTTATCTCAGGAGTCACCCCTTTGCCCGCCAACCTCTTTGCCTGCGCCGCCTTCACGGCCTCCATGAAGTTGTCTTTGCTCATTCTGGTAACCTGTGCCGCCTCTTTCCCCATGCGCCCTACTGCCTCGACACCCTCTTTGCCGACCTGCTTCCATCCGGCTTCAGCGGTCGCCAGTCTGTCCCATGTCTCTTTGTTGATGGCCTTGAGAGCCCTGGAGAGCTTGGGGATGGGCATGGTGAGGGTCTCCCTCAGGCGTTTGGCTATGTCGGGCATTTCCCTCTCGATCATTGCCAGCGTGGCACCCGCCAGTTTCTTTTGCTGTACGGCATCCTGGACGGCCCGCTGTATCTTCTTCCCCTGGCTGACCTTGAGCCCCGCCGCTTTGGTTGCTTCCCGTAGCTCCTGGTCCATCCTCTCCAGCGGGGTCAGCTTGTAGCCTGCCGCCCTTGCCATAGCGTCCACATGCTCCTGCAACTCCTTCTCGGCTATCTCGAAGTGACTCTCCCTAAGCCATCGCTCCAACGACTCGGTCGGTGTATCGTAGATTACGCCGTGCCTCAGCCCTTCTTCCTGGGTCTTGTAGAACTGAGGCTTGTTTATCATCCGCCCCTTGAGTCGCGTGACTTCCTTCGCGCCCGGGGGTACGGGGGCACCTTCTGCAAGCGGGACTCTCTCCCCGCTGGGGAACTCCGCCATACGACGCCCTGCCGCAGATCGTGGAGCGTAGAGTTCATCCTCAAGTAGGCGGCCTGTACGCAGCCCCAATTCCTTTCGGATGCCCATCATCTCATCCTTTACCTTGTGGAAAAGCTCCACGTAAGCCTCTTGTGCTGGATCAAGTTTGTACCTTGACGGGTTTCGCAGAATATCGTTGATGGCAAGGCTTGCTCCGGGCTCCTTCGGTGTGACAAGGGTGGCCCTCATATCAGCGCCATAGCCGAACAGCTTGTGCGCTTCCATGGCCCTGAGCTCGGCTGTCGCGGCATTGGCCAGACTTTCCGCCTCCACCTTCTGATGCACATGTCCTATGAGCATCTTCTTCATGTCGGTATCGGCAAGTGCCGCCCTGTCTATGAGACCGGCGATCTTGCGCCCAGCGGGGTTCCTGGCGGCCCACTGAAGGGCGCGCTGCTCGACGTCCCGGGGGAACTCCGTCTGAAGGTGCTGAAGCAACGGCCTTTGCAGCTTGACATAATCCGCACCCTTTATCTCGGCCAGCTTCTCCGAGAAGGTGCTGATCTCCCTTCCCGCCATCGAGACTTCAGGTACTCCCCTTCGGGGCTTCATGCCCAGAAGTCCGGCTGTAGGTTTGACCGCCTTGAGCGTCTTGCCTACAGCCCTTGCGGGCAGCGTCTCCATCGCGGTTATGCCCTTACCTGCGGCTGTGACGCCCCTGCCCAATCCCTTGAGGCCGACCCCTCCAAGGGCCTTCCCGGCCAGCCCTACAGCGCCGCCTATGGGTATGAAGTAGACAGGGTTGGTAAGCTCAGTAATACCTTTGACGAACTTCGGGGATTGCCATGCTTCATACTCGGCCTTCTCCCGCTCCAGCCACCCCATGCCCTCTGTACCGGGAATGGAAGGGCTGAACGGTGCCGTGAGCGCCGCATACCAGGGCTTGCCCACCTTCTCCTCGATGAACTCCATCCCCTTTAGGGCGTGGCCCAGCACGGGTTTGTCATATGCCCATGCAAAGGGCTTTTGCCACCATGAGAGGTAGGGCTCCTCGGTTGGAGCAGCCCTACCCCCCTTACCTTCGCCTCCGGGGCGAAACTGCTCCATGTACTGCAGAAAATTGTCGGGCATCTAGCGCCTACTCAGTTGTCCGCCGTATCCACTGGGCGGACCGACTTTCCGTGTCTGCTTCCACCAATCCTCGAATGTGGTCCCGGAGGCGGGTGATTCCAGCCATCCTCGTACCTGCTGCTGCTCTCTGCCGCTGAGGCTTCCCCATTCACCCAAGGACGGCGTACCGGTTTTGTACGTAGCCGAAGGTGATAGCTCCCAGGCCGGTTGTCCGGGCTCCAATCCCTGAACCATTCCGGCAACCGCTTCGGGCACGTAGCCCGTGTACTGTCTTTGCTCCTTGGGGAGTGCGGCGTTAATCATGGCTACGGTATACCAGTTATAGGGATTCATCGCCCACTGCTGCTGTGCCATGAGATCCTGCATGGCCATACCCTGCTTCACCCATTCGCGCCGGTTGGGGTCCCAGACCCATTCCTTTCCCCATCCCGCAAGTTCGGTAGGCCGCGGCCCCCGCTCTATGGGGACGGGTATCCAAAACATGCCATCGCTCGATATCCCCCATTCATAGCCCTCAGGTGGAGGCTCAGCAGGCTTGGGGCCGGGGGATATCGTTGTTTGCTGCTCCTCTTCTTCGGCTTCCGGTTCCTCCCCCGCCTGATCCTTGGCCTTTGCCTCGGCGTAGTAATCCGTCAACTCCTGCGTAAGCTGGGCAGGCGTTTTCCCCTCTGTCTCGATACCTGCTAGACGGCAGGCCTCCAGAAGGTAACTCCAGTTCATAAGCCCTACGGTCTGTTTCGCCTCTTGCTCTATATCCTCCGGGCTCGGCATAGCACTCTCGTACAACTTCTGGAGTTGAGCGTTACTCAGCCACATCAGTTCGGTCCAACTCCAGTTGCCCGTCCTGTAGAGCTCATCAATCA
>JAFCZZ010000019.1 GCA_019314085.1 Deltaproteobacteria bacterium
ATTTTCAGGGGTGGGTTGGTGATGGTTTCTGTCACCTTGCGATATCAGATGGGGGTGTGGGGATTTGAGACGTGGTAAGCCTGATGTTGTGCAGTTGGTTTGTAGGTGTCCGCATTGTGGTGAGACGGTGGAGTTGCTTTTGACGAAGAGGCAGGTGAAGGGTATTTTTAAGGCTTTTAAGTTTGGGGTTACAGAAGCTAATATTATGGGTGAAAAGGTGATTGAACGTGGCTGAGGAGCTTAGGAGGTTGCCTGGTCCCTACGAGATATTGGAGCTTGGGGACCGGGAGAGTAGGAGCCTTAAGATTGTGGGTTGGGAGCGTGGAACAATGGAGATTCATCCGCGTTGGCCTGGTGCGCCTGAAAGGAAGGAGATTCCTGTGTTGAGGGTGCATGTGACTGAGGCGACTAAGCCTTATCCGCCTCGCTACTATGATATTACGAGTAAGACTTTGCAGGCGCAGCTGCTGCCATTGTTAAGCGAGCGGGGCTATGAGAAGTGGACGTATCGGGTTACTGCGTATGGGGAGGCTCCGCGTAAACGGTTTACTCTTGAGAGGCTTCCGTTTTAGAGGGCCACGCAAGCGGCTGAGGTCGTCTCTCCATGCCGAAGTAAAGAGATAGGGCATTAAACACGGTTTCTTTGCAGTTTTCCCAGGGTCCAAGCTGGCTGGTGATGTACGCCGCAAGTTCCTGGCATCCTTCACACACCATCTGAACTGTAACCTTATCAGCTGGGACGCGGTACCCACAGAGGAGACACTGCTTATAGGAGATCAGTTTCTCAGGCTCAACTGGGGGCGGAGTGTACTCTACACCTTTTTCTACAGCTTCACGTCGGGCTGCTTCCAGCTGGGCAAGGCGATTTGACACGAAAGTTTCAAAAACTGACGTGTTCCAGCCGTGAGTCAACGCTGAGCGAAGAGCATCATCCATCTCGTATGTCGTAGGCATTTTGGCAGCCAAGTAGATGTGGGTCGGCGTGAGCTTGCCTTCAGCGATGGCTTCCTGGTAGTGTTCAGGGAGGTCCAGAAGCGCTAATGTACGTCGCACCCAGGTCTCCGATTTTCCCATGACCTTGCTTATTTCAGAGATTGAGGAGCCCAGGGCTTTAGCCTTCGCCATAACCTTAGCTGCGCTTATGTAGTCGATGCTCCCTCTAGCAAGATTCTCCGCGAGGTGCATGAAGAGAGCTGTGCGCTCGTCAGCATCGATTACTTTCACCGAGACCTCTGTCTCTCCCCTCGCTTTAAGTTCTTCCAGACGTGTTTTGCCGGCGACCAGCTCGTAGACGCCGGGCTCCACCTGTCGCACAACGGGGTCCTGGATCACGCCGACGGCGTCAACGGTGGCTTTGAAAAATTCCAGCTGCTCAGGTGTGAGTTTGCTGCTGGCGCGGACCTCAGGGATTTTGATGGCGTCTATAGGCAACTTAATCGTGGTGCTCATGTTTAGTCATCTTCCCCGCTAACTTCTATTACGATCTCTACAGCTGGGTCGTCTAGCTCCGAATTTCCCTCAATCTTGGTGATGCTGATCACCCTATCGACGTATACGCCCAAGAGGTCCGATAAGTCGTGTCGCGACAGCGTATAGGTTTCTATTCTTTTTATTTGACGTGGCATGCACATCATCTCACTACTAAGGTGCGGGAGTTTTCTTTTAAGAGTTGCGGGAGTTTGGTTACTACGACCATGCTAAGGATAGTCGTAGTAGCGGGAGTTAAGTTTTTAAGCTTAGCCGAGTCGACTTATATTTGGGTGGTAGGTGCCCCGCGGAGCTTTGGCCAGCCGTGCACCGGCGTGTGGTGAAGCGTCTCCTGTTCCCCCCGGGGGCGCCTACACCCTCTCACCAGCGGTATTACCGCCCTCACCAGCATCACCAGCCTTTACTACGACTATGTATGGTCGTAGTAGTTCTGAGGGCTTTTCCCCTACATTAACCAAGCGGGGATTTGAACCCTGAAAGGGTGTCCCTTTAAGGGACAACGCTTATATGCTCTACCATATCACTGTTAAGAGGGGTGATATGGCTATGAGCAGGTCAATTCGTTTGATTTTGCCTGAATCTACAGTTCAGGTGCTGGACGGTCTTGTTGAGGCTGGGGTGTTCTCTAGTCGCAGCGAGGCTATAAGATCTGGGATACGCGAAATCTTGAGAAAATACAAGAGGAGAGTGAAGGCGTGAGCACTCTGTACCACAACAGCGACTTAGGGACCTGGGTGAGGGTTAGCCGGTACGCTGAGCGGCTGATAGGCGCCCATAATGTACAGCCGTTTGTGGAGGAGCTTATGAAGCTTATGCATGTGATGGACTGCGACTGGGCTTACGTCAGCAAAAGTGGCGCCGCAGTGGAGATATACGTGCACCATAAAAACGGGTGGAGCGGGACCATGAAGGTGAAGCGTGAAAAGTGAGAGGCGGCGACCATGAGGGAGACGGTAGGGGCCTGCACTAAGCCGATATGGGAGCCATGCCCCTTACACCCGGTCGACTGCGAGAACTGTGAAAGAGGTAAAGTCTGCCAGATGCGCAAGGATATGCAAGCTCACCCGCACGTCATTAAACGCTGCCGCTTCTTCCGCAAGAAAAAGGAGCGACGTACATGAAGAAGGACCCGAATGCTCTAATGTTTAGGCAGCTACCTGAGTGGCTGCAGGATCTTCTTCGCGAGATCTCGAGGGAAGGCTTCATCTACATCGGCAGAACTGGCCCCGGCTTAACCTACTCCTTCCGAAGAGAATGTATGAAACGCGGCACCATCAGAGCCATCGAAGAACACATGGCTTACAGAGAGCTTGACGAAAAGCTGCTGGTTGAACTGATCGCGGTGGAAGGACCGCGCTGGGTACCCTACACAAGAATTTTGGAATACTGCACTACAGAAATCTATCAATTCGTAAGACGGAAGGGATGATGAGCAAACTGCTTTTACTACGACCATGTCAAGGATGGTCGTAGTAGCGAATTTTTTTATAAAATCGTGTATCTTAAGACATACCCAGTCATCTTACATGGGCTTTTTTGTTATTCCTCTTTGTTGATCCTGTTTGTTGTTACTACGACCATCTAACCAGTTAACCTAACAACAACAAAGGGGTCCCTATAGCATATATAGGGTCCCTTAAGGGACCCTATAAGCTAAAGGGTTCCCAACTTCTCTCGGTTGCACTAACCGTGAATACTTCCATGAAGAGCGCTACACACTTCACTGTGGAAAGGAAAACCTTTACGTTTGCAAGCATTTGTTGTTCTTGTTCTTTATACTGCTAGAACAGCGGTAGTTAGCTTGGTTTCTTCCGCTTGAACACTTTGGCTAGCAGCTTCGCAGCGGGCTCTGCTTCAGCTTTCTTTTTCTCAGTCACCGACTCCACCTTTGGGTTTGCGATATTTTTTGATCCAGGCTTCGTCCAGGAACAGGTGTAGCGCATCCTCATCTACGATTAGGTCTTTCGCACGGTTTAGAAGCTCCTCATCGGTTAGAAGATCCTTAATGTAGCCGTCTTCCCAGAGGTCCAGCAGCCTCTTCTTGTGTTGGCGCTCTCGGTCTCGCAGCGCGTCGGCTATGTGGTAGTCAATCAGCCCAGGCGGATATCCGAGTTCAGCGAGGTCGCTGCGTGCCTCCTCCTCGCTGGTCCAGCCGTCTCGCAGGTCAGCTTTAATGTTGTCGCGTAAACGGTTTATTTCTGTTGCCAACTGCTGTTTGGCGTATGCCTCAGCCACTAGGGGAGCCCACGCGGGGTCCATACCGTCTTTTACAAGCAGCTCCTCGATCTGCGCCACGTTGATTAGACCCCACCTGAAAAGCCAGCGGGTGTCAATGCGGCCGGGAAGATCCCAAACCAGCAAGCGGGCTAAGTCGCGGTCGCTGGTCCTTATGCCTGGACGTGGCTCAGGCTTGTAGTCGTGCAGCACTAGAAACTTGCCCAGCTCATCGTCGTCGATGAAGCCGCGGTGGCGCGCCCTCTTAACCTCTCCCAGGGGCAGGAGGATCCAGTGCATCTCCCAATAGTATTGTGGCCAGGGGTCATAGTAGCCTACCAGAGGCATGTAGCGGTAGAAGTCTTCGGGGCTGATGACTTCGCGCACAACCATGGTTATTAGGTCTCGGGGGTCGGGGATGCGACGTACAAGCTCGGCGTAGGCAGCCTGTATGTCAGCCGGATAGCCGGCGTACGCTAACTGATCGATGAACTTATCCTGGGTTATGGCTTCACGCCGCAACATCTCGATCAACGTGTCCTCTCGGGGGTAACGCCAGTGGGTCCGCCAGAAAAGGTCGGCCCAGTAGCCGCTGAACCCAGCCTTTTTCATAGCGTACTTGAACTCTGGCTCGTCAAGGACGCCGCGCTCCGTGAAGCGAAGCAGCTCCTCTTCCCTGGGGATCAGCGGCGTGTAAAGTTCGTAGAGGGCGTACCTGAGGGGGAGAACCGTGCCCACATACATAAAGGTGCTCATGATCTCGTTGACGATGGTTCTGAAGCCGCCTAGATCATACATTATGGCGCTCACCCTTCCGAGACCCAACTCCTTTAGGGGGTGAACAAGCTCGCCGGCAACAGCGGCTACAGCTAACGGCGCTACCACGCTGGCTGTGAGCCCCATCGTCCGCCAGGCACCCTCTACTATCTCCGGCGCTGGAGTGTGGCCGGGTCCAGGTAACGCAGCTGAAACTGCGTTAACAGCGTCTAGAAGCAAGCCGCTGAGCCAACTGGCGAAGCCGCTTAGACCCGTCCAGATGGGCTCGATGATGTCTCGGCTAACGACGGTGGCCACCGCCTCCCCCACACTTTTGAGGCTTTTCCAAAGCCAGTCCAAGAAGCCTTTGAGACCTTCACCCAGCGCAGAAGCCACTCCAGCCAAAGCATCGGCAAGCCAGCCTCCCACAGTGGACATGGCGCCGTTAAAGGCTGTGGTTACGCCGTCAACCACCCAGGTTAAACCCGTTTGAACGGCGGACCCCACCTGGTTAACAGCGTCGCCGAGGGTGGATCCCACCGTGGCTATCCCGTCGCCGAGGGTTTTAGAAACAGCTGCTAACGCGTCTCCTATGGTCGTGGTAACCCAGTCGAGACCAGCCTGTATGCTGCCTATGGGGTCCCTCACGAACTCCCACAGCTGGCTCCAAACTTTTCCAGCGAGCTCGCCGAGGAAAAGTATGGCGTCGCGTATCCACTCGGGCAGAGCCTGCCACACCGCGGTGGAAACACCCTGCACAGCCGTGGCTATGCCATCAACTATGGGCTTGAGAGTGTCGGTTACAGCGTTTATCACCGGTGACAGCGCCTGGCTAATCGTGTTAACCAGGCCTTCGAACCAACTCTGGACGCCGTTAAGAGGCCAAGGCCAACCCGTCACCAGCTAGACCTCGATGACCTCGGGTTTACGAGCTTTCTGCTCCTCGATTTTCTTGCGTATGGCAGCTGCGCGGCCTTCAGGAGTGTCCTCTTCCGCCGGCAACGTGATGAGCAGCGGCACCATGTCCGGAGCCTGGAAAAGTATATCGTGCATCTTGGTCATAGCCTCAGGAGAGGGTCCAACCTCGTATTCTCGGACCCGCAGAATCGTAACTTTCATTTTCTCAGGTTTTTCTTCTGGCATGTTTAGGTGCCTCCGTGAACTCGGCTGTCATCGAGTCCGCGACGCTGCGGAGGATCTCACATGTTTGGCAGTTGCAGTCGCTACGGCACGCTGCTAACAGAGCAGCGAAGAACGCTCGGCTTTCCCGGGCTCCTGCAACTTCAGGCATGCTTGGCTGACTCATGTTCCAGCAGTTCTCCTCTCTAGGATTTCAACGGCGGTGCCTGTGCCTACGCCGAAAATGTAGAAGATGATGTTGTTGAGTAGGGCGCCGTCGTGTCCGGTGACTAGCGCTGCGATTCCGAGAGCTGTCAGGCACACAACTGTTATGCTTCCTATCTTCAGCATGTACTCACCTCCCTATTCTCTGTTACATCAGCCTTTTACAGTTTTCTCTTCTCCAATGACCTGGCTGACCATCTGATCTGTTATGCGTTCACGGATCAGCTCTCGGATTTTGCGGCGGCACTTCTTGCAGCATCGCTCATAGATTTCCTTCACCGAAAGCTGAACCTGAATTCCAGCCTGAGCCGTACAATCACCCCCTTATCAATAATTGTTACTTTATCAGGTTCACCAGTCCCTCAACAGTGACGTTTTGTCCGCTTGTAATGGCGGCTTGCATGGTGATTTTAAGCTTCCGTTTGAAGTTGAAGTTAAGGGTTAGATGAACGGAGCAGAAACCATCCGTCGCAAATTTCAGGAGGCTGATGCCTGGGGTTGACGCGGTGTATCCGATGTCATTTAAGCTATTGAAGTCCCAGTAGAAGGCGAGGTTGTCGTCGCAATAGACTCTCAGTCGTGTAAAATGACTGTTTGTCTTGGCGCTAACCCACGCCTCGATGTATTCAACGTTTCCAGCACCATGTATTTCTTTCATCGTGGTTTCCGTGGTGGACAAATTCGTGTTGGATACGTATAGTCTCTCCTGGCTTTCACTGGGTATTCTTATGGTGTTTAGGGTTCCGCTGACTGGAACGTCGCCGACGGTTTCACCGCGCATTAATATGCGAATCCAGTAACGGCGGTTTTGAGGAATCCATGTAGTTTCGTCCGTGCTATGATGAGCATCATAGGGAGTGTCTGTGTCATAGCCTATGCGGGGGTAAGTTGCGTTGTCAGCGACCACCCAGATGAACATGCTATCATAGTTCCAGAATTCTCGGATGATACGGCTGGCCCATGCGGCTGAGGCGCCCGCAGACACAGTTAACGTCTCTTCTATCGTAGGGCCCATGCTGGGTTGTGGTGCAATTTTTATAGTGAATGTATGGTCTGCTGTATCGCTGTTATCGCAGTAAATCTCGATGGATCCTAAAAAGCCGCGCATGCCTCTTGGAAAGAATTTGCCACGATATGTTGTTGTACCCGCTGATTCCATAGTGGCTGTGGCGCCGTTGTTACTTATGGTGGACCTTCTTTCCGTGTACGCTGTCTGCGTCAGCTTGTCGATGACGATGTTTGCTCCGCCCGAAGTTTTAATGTTTATGTCAACGGCTTGCGCTGCAATATTAACGTCAAGCGTGACCGCTGACGCGGCTATGTTAACCGCTACGTTTCCCACGGATTGAGCAGCTATGTCGATGGCTAGGTTGCCTACGGACTGAGCGGTGATATCCACTGCTAAGGTGACGTCTGACCCGGTGATGTTCATGTTCAGGGTTATCGACGAGACGACATCTACGTCAACATGTTGTCCCGGAAGGGTTTCTATGGGCACGGTTATGGTGGAGCCAGTGATGTTCATGTTAACGGTTATGGAGGATACGATGTCTACGTCAAGGCTTTCTCCAGCTGGGTTGGTGACGGGAACGCTTATCGCTGAGCCGGTGATGTTCATGTCCAACGTTATGCTACTGGTTATATCCACGTCGACGTGTTCACCCGCTGTCGTGGTGACTGGAACGCTTATTGCTGAGCCGGTGATGTTCATGTTCAGAGTGATGCTTGACGCTATTCCAACATTCACGTTGCCAGCCGCATCTAAAGGAGCCTTAATCTCCATGGGAACGTTGATTGCTGAGCCGGTGATGTTAATATCCAAGGCTATGCTGCTGACTATTCCGACCTCAACTTTCTCTCCGGCAGCGGTCTTCACGTTTAGTGTTATGGCTGAAGCTGCGATATTCACGTCGAGCTGGACAGCGCTTACTACACTCACATTGGCTGTGCCTGTTTCATGGACGTTCAGCGTTATGGCGCTGGCGGCGATATTCACGTCGAGCTGAACGGAGCTGACGATGCCTACCTCAACCTTTTCTCCTGGAGCCGTCTTCACGTCTAGCGTGACAGTTGAGGCTGCGATATTGACGGCTATGTTGCCTATGGTTTGAGCTACGACGTCGATTGGAAGGGTTTCCACCGTGACGGCGTCTATGCTGACGCCTTCCGTGTAGTCGGGGTAGTCAGGCATCAGCGGATCACTCCTATACGCTTGAAGAATTTGGTTAAGATGTTTACGAGGGGCATGAAGGTGGCTACGGCTTTCGGCAAAACCGTGACGCGGACGGTTATGGTATGGTCGTAGTTTGTTCCTGGGCTGGCTCCTACAAACTTAAGTTGATACGGCATTTCAACCAGCTCGTAGTAGGCTTCTGTTTTCACGGTTTCACCGTCTCCTGTAACCCATTCGTCGCGGCTGAGAGGAACAAGCTGGGCTTCCCACCTGAACAGCCTGACCTTAACCATGCCGTGGCATCCCGATGGAAACTTTATGTCCGCACGGGTTATAACGCCTTTGCTAAGCTTAAGAATCTGGGTTTTAGGCGACGCCTCAGCAGTGTTAGCTGAAACGGTGATGTCCCAGGCGAAAAACATGGATGGTCACGTTGCTGCCATCGATAAACATCTTTAAGTCGGTTGAGGTATGTTGTTCGCCCTAATTGTATTAGCCCCATAAGTGCCTCCCCATGGCGTTGTACAATTCACCAGAATGTTGCCTATGTATATGTTGTAGTCGTCGTTGATTCCGCCGTATATGCCGGTAGCAATTGGGGTGCCGGTTCGACCTTCCAGTAGGTTGTTGATTGTGCGCGTGTAGCTTGCGTTTATTTGTATAGCCCTGAACATGGTGCCCTCGTCGAGGTACATGGTGTTGCCGTCGACGATGTGGTGGCTTCCGCCCAATAAATAGATGAAGCTGCCCCCCGAGATCGTCATGTTCTGATACATGACATTGTGGGCGATGGTGTCGTAGTAACTATTCTTACAATAAACGTTCTGAACGTTGTTAAAGAGCCAGCAGTGGCTCACGTCCAATATCGAGCCTTCGGTGTAGATGCCGTAGGTGTTGCGAGCGATGACACAGCCGAGAAATCGGTGCATATGGTTACCGGTGATGTATACGGCTCTGCCGAATCTGGTGAAGCCGCATCGATGAAAAGATATGTCTCCAGTGCTGATTTGAACGCCGTATTGCTCGGAAACCTTGTTATCTTCGGCGTAAAACTCAATGTCTTCAAATATGGATCCAACACCATAGGTGGTTATGTTTATCATGGGCTTATTAACGCCCGACTTTAGCTTAAACCGCGTTGACGGTTTGGGTTGTCCCTCTCCCTTAAAGTACACAGGCTTATTAACTGTGAATGTGTCCTCGAACAGTATCTCCACATTGGATATCCCGATTTGACCGCCTTTAGACGGCAGTTCGTCGTAAGCGGATAGCAACTCGTCAAAGTTTTCAACGGCGATTTTGGACGGCGGCTGTGTTAAGCATGGCAAAGCTACTCACCTATCTAATCTGTGTCCTCCTCAACTCTCACGTCTTGGCTACCGCTGTCGGCTACTATCCAGTATTCACCGTAGCAGTCATCGTTCTCGTAGCTGCCACCGGCTGCCACTGGGATGCCGTCTGTCTTGTCAAGCGCTGGGCTGCTGAGGATATAAACCGTGGCTGATCCGTTGTTGTAGACGAGCAGGCCTTTCCGCGTTGGGTTTTCAGTTACCAGCTTCTTCTTCTTGGTTGTAACCGTGATGTGATAGGTTTTCGGAAATCTAGCCAGCTTGGTTTCTGGCGATCTAGCTAAACCGGTTCCTCGAGGAGGAAGCTCCTCGCCTGGATAAAGCTCAGCGTGGCGAGCTGCACGCTCCTTTTCTGTGCGCGGCTCTCCTTTACGTCTTTCAGCCATAAATATACACCTTCATGTAAAAAAAAGGGGGTTTAGGTTTCTTCAGCCTTTTCGCCGGTGAAGAGGTCGGCGCCACATTTAGGACAGATCTTGACTTCTTTGCGGTCGCCTTCACTGCGGCTGCCGCATCGTAAACATTTGATCATGCTTCAGCCACCTCAGTATTTTCGTGCTTGCTGAACGAAGACGCTGGCTGCGCCTCCAGCGTTCGCCTGCGTCGCGTAGAGGTCGATTGCTCCATAGCTGGGTGCGTCAAACCATTTCTCGGGAATTTGAAGGTCGCCGTACTTCCATGCTACGGTGTTGTGGAATCCGTAGCCTTCAATGTCCGCGTGGAATTCCTGCATCGCTGTGGGAGTTGTGCCGTCGTGAAGCCTCACTTCAGTGTGCAGCTGCGAGGACCAGGCCCAGCGGGTAGACAGAATGTAGCCTGGGCTCTCGGAAGTTAGCGCTAACCCGGTGATCTCGTTGATGTGGATAGGAAGGTCTCTGTCCGCTGCTTGATACAGCTTCTGATGCTCATGAGCTTTTCCGAACCATGTGTGGTTAAGCTCCATCAGTCGGAGCATGTGATGGTCGAATGGAATGAACTTGTCCTGGTCGCCGCTGAGTTTTAGATCGCTGACGTTCTCACGCATGTCCATGCCAGCCTCGTAGACGCGGAACAATAGAAGCCTGTAGGGATAGTCGGTGGGCATAGTGATTTTCTCGTCGCCGCTCGCCGCAGTAGTCCAGCTGTAAATCTCCTTACTCATCAGGAATCCGCTGGGTGGAGTTGCACCTTCCATAATGTGGGCGATGATGGTTAACCGTCCGCTGCCAGAAACGAAGCCTGTGGCACCTACCGCGCGGATCGCAGCCAGGTTCCAGGTGATTTTCAGCTGGGGATTCTTGAACCTGGTGGGGTCAAAAGCCCAGGCTTCGTCGCCGAAGAACCTGCCGAAGTTAATCATCACCGATTCTCTGGCGCCGTCGCTGGCGAACTCAGTTAGATTCATAATCGGCTCCTTACCCATCTCAAAGAAGTTGAGAGCCTGTCCCTGAACCATGCTTAGGCTGTAAAGCACATCGCTACCGTCAACCAGCTCAATCTTACTTACGCAATCGTGAAGGTGATTCTCCTGGTTGCTGGTAGCGCCGTTTGCAGCGCTCATTAGAATCTCAAGGGCGGTGATGGGGTCCTTGATTTTTATGTCGATGGTAACTGTGCCGCTGTCGTCCAGAACCTTCTCGTCTTCGATATAGGTGTCTCTGAATTTCGTCACCGCGGCCACCTCTAGGCCTTACCTTTCAGCGCTTTCAAGCCACGCAGGTTCTCGACCATACGGTTCTCACGGTCGCTGTCGGTGACGTCTGGCAAAGCATCAATCTTGTTCACGTGATCCAGCAGAAGCGGCTGAAAAGCTCTAACGAAGTCGCCTACCTTAGCCTCACGCTTAGTAACGCCGTCGACAAGACGGGCTGCACCAAGCTCGCTGGCGTACTTGTACCATTCAGCCATGCTCGTCTTTTTGAGCGCCTCTTCCCTGCGCTTCAGAACCTCATCCTTCTTCATCTGAGCCTCATAGCGGTCTTGAGCAGCTATGCCTGCCTCGATGGGGTCTCGCTTGGGCGATGCGATTCCAACCTTATAGTTGGCTTCTCCAACTGACTTCAAAGTGTCAATCTGTCGCTTTTTCCATTCTTCAGGGCTGAGCAACCTTTTAACTGCTGCTGCCATCTCTCATTTTCCTCCATAACATTCGTCATGTCCATCGCAGCCAACGCTCATATATAAAGAAAAATTAAAATCATCCCGGACAGAACAGATTAGCGGGTATTTTAGATGGCACGTCAGAAACGCAGCTGGCAGCCCCGAGAAATGCAAATGGTCACGGAGTTCCTCGCTAAATATTACGGTGACAGACGCTGGAAAACCCGAGTAAGGCTCGGCAGCCCCCCAGAAACCATGATAACGCCTGAAATGCCCCCTGAAGAAAAAGCCATGGTAGGCGCCTGGCGCAGATGGGCTGACGCGCTAATCTACCCGCCGCCCGACTGGATACTCCTAGAAGCAGCGATACGCCCCGAACCCGGAGACATATCCAAGCTAGAACTATACGCCCTCCTACTACCCCACACCCCAGAGCTAAACATCAAAAAAGACCAGAAAATCCGAAAAATCCTGCTTTACGCAATCGAAGACCCCGCAACAACATATCTAGCCCGAAAACACGGCATAGAATGCATAGAATACAAACCGACATGGCTACCCGCCTATTTGCGGATACTCATGCCCCGAGAACGACGCGGCAGCCTGCCGGGAAAGGAGCTATCGAAATGAAAGGACACCATAAGAGAGATGGAGCGGTACCCCTGAAAAT
>JAFCZZ010000267.1 GCA_019314085.1 Deltaproteobacteria bacterium
CAAGCAGTGCAGAATTTCTGTAGGTATTGAAGAGTACATGGGTGAGCCCCGGAACCGAGTTCTTCGTGTCCTTCCTCCTGAGTCAGAGGAAGAAGCTGAAGCTGCGGACCCCCTGGCTTTCCTTAAGTAGGGGGTCTCGTGAATGAAAAAAGTAGTCGTACCTCTCTCAGGAGGTCTCGATTCCTGTACCTGCGCAACATTAGTCACAAAAGAATTTGGGCCCGAAAACGTTATTGCCATAACAATCCTTTACGGACAAAAACATGCAGTTGAACTTAAGGCTGCCAGTAGGATAGTTGCCGAGTTGGGGTTGAACGGTCATAAAATTATCAAGTTACCTTCCATTTTCAAAAGCTCAGCTTTAACTGACAGATCCAAGGAAGTCCCTGACAAGTCTTACCCCGAATCGCTAAAAGAAGGGCCAGTCGAAACTTGGGTCCCGAATAGGAATATGGTCTTCTTAGCCGTAGCGGTCGCGGTCGCGGTAGCGGAAGATGCAGAAGCTGTTTTCACAGGAATTCATGTAGAGGACGCAAACAGGTGGGCCTATCCCGATTGCACCCCAGAATTTATTGGAGCAATGGCAGCAGCTACTTACGTGAGTACGCACCATAAAGTCAGGTTAGTGACTCCTCTGCAATGGCTGACTAAGAAGGACATTGTCGGGTTAGCTTACAAGTTAAAAGCCCCCGTACATCTTACCTATAGTTGCTACCGTGGAGGGCAAAAAGCATGTGGTACTTGTGCTACTTGTCGTTCACGATTGGAGGCCTTCAGAGCAAATAATCTTAGGGATCCTATAGAATATGCATCCCTACCAAGCCCAGAATTTTGGAAGGGATGCCGTTCCTTCTTTGAAAGGAGTGAAACCAGTTGTTAGTAAGTAAGAGATTCCAGTTCGAGGCTGGTCACTTGATACCTGGACACCCGACGTGTGGTACTGCTCATGGTCATTCATTTGCTTTTGAGGTAACCGTCAAAGGACCGTTGCGGGAGAATGGAATGGTAATCGACTTCAAAGAACTAAAGAACGCTTTGAAGGAGTTCATAGATACAAAGCTAGACCATTGCTTTTTGAACGATACTGTTTCCCCTATGCCAACTGCAGAGGTTCTTTCTTTGGTTCTGTTCGATGAACTCGAACAGTACCTCGAGAAGCACCATCACGGCGTCCTTGCGTACAGTGTAACAGTTTGGGAGACCGCCGACAATGCTGCTTCGTGCACGAAAGACGACTATGAACTGTATAGGCATAGAATTCCCCAACTCCGGCCTCAAGGAGGCGAGTAGGTGCGTAAGAAATACAATTGGGACAGAGAATGGTTGTACAATGAACATATTAAGGAAGGGAAAAGCATTAGACAAATCGCTCTTGAGCAAGGCGTGCATTGGAATACGATTCAGAGACATTTAATTAAAAATGGTATCCCGATTCAGAAGCATGGTAAACAATATCCGAACTTAGAACCTTCTCCTGAACTTAGTTATATTTTAGGAGTAATTGCAGGGGATGGGTATGTAAGCAGTCATAGTTATATCGAATTAGATACCAAAGACTATGCGTTTGCTCAAGAGTTCAGAAGAGCTTTAAAGGCAATCGGTTTGAGGGCAAATGTAATAGAGAGGAACCACTGGATCAAGAACTTGAAACGACAGTATCATGGGTGGAAGTGTTATATACGCTCAGTCGTATTTGTTGATTGGTTTAATGGTTTAACACAAGAACAGGAAGAGGGAATTGCGGGTCAGTACCCCTGGGAGTATATACGAGGAATGTTTGAATCAGAAGGCTCATATTACGTTAATACAAATGGCAGTGCGGAAGTAGTTTTTTCTAATTTCGACTATAACCTGTTATTAATGGTTCAAAGGTTGCTTACACTACTTGGGTATGAATCAAACATTTATGAAAGGGAACACAAGGAGCCTTTTAAAGGGCGGGAAATAACCGAATACAGCCTTCACTTACTAGGATCAAGTAAAGAAAAACATGAATTTATCAAAAAGCTAAATCCTGTAATCAAAAACCACCCTCACGATTACTCCGATCCAAATGGCTTACGAGGACGCAAACCAAAGACACGGAAAGGGGAACCAGAAGAGTGAAATACCCAATTGCCGACAAATTTAGATCTATTCAGGGCGAGGGCTACTGGACGGGAACTCAAGCTGTGTTTGTTCGGTTTGCAGGGTGCCCTCTTCCCCACTGCCTCTTTTGTGACACGGACTTCACAGCAAAAGAGCATTTAACAGCAGACGAAATTGTTGGGTATGTACTGCAAACAGGTATTCCACATGTAGTGCTGACTGGTGGGGAACCGTGCATATACGACTTAACACCGATTGTAGAACCTCTTTTAGACTCGGGACAGATTAAGATGATCGAGATCGAAACAAGTGGTAAAGAGCCTTTACGCTTGAACACCCGACGGTGGCACAAAATTTGGATTACAGTCAGCCCAAAGGCAGCCGTCAGTTTCCGGGTTGACCCCAGTGTTCTTTATCGTGCCAGAGTCCTTAAATTCGTAGTAACAGAGGACTTCGACCCTGATGACATTTCATTGTGGTTACCCGTAACGGGAAGGCTACCCGTATTTCTTCAACCGTGCGATTACGGGGACCCTGAGAAAAACAAGCGTATTTTAAATAAGACGTTAGAGATACTGAAGCTAAATCCAAAATGGAGACTTTCCATCCAGGTACACAAATTAATTGGCTTGAAATGATTAAGATAGGAGGGGAAGGGAATTGAAAATAAACGAGCAAGAAGAACTGAACACAACAAAAGAGCAAGAGGAATTGAAAACAAACGAGCAAAAGGTACAGGAACTGAAAAAACTCATAACTAAAAACGTCAGCGAGATTCTTGTAGCGTGCAACGCTCTCGGTGTAACAGACGAAGAAGCCCTTGCTAATACCCCTAGACGGGTCGCGAAGGCGTTTGTGGATGAGTTTTTGTGTGGTTACACAGAAAATCCAGAAGAAATCCTTCGACCTGTTTTTGAGGCAAAATATGATGAACTCGTAATAGTAAAGAACATCGAGTTCTGGTCTCTGTGTCAGCACCACTTACTTCCATTCTATGGGGAAGCATTTATTGGCTATATACCTACCGGAAAAGTAGTAGGCCTGAGCAAACTAGCTCGGTTAGTACACTGCTTCTCACGTCGGTTGCAGTTGCAAGAAACTTTAACACAACAAATTGCGGATGCCATCCAAGAAACACTACAACCGTTAGGGGCAGGTGTTATCATCGAGGCCACACACTCTTGCATGAGCGCACGGGGCGTAAAGGCCTCCGGTGCTAAAACGGTCACGAGTGTGTTAACGGGCGTACTCCGTGATAACACAAACCAGGCACGCCGAGAGTTCCTCAGTCTTATAAGGGAGTGAGAAAATGTTAGATTACACTGACGTAGAAATAAAAGCACGCCTTCGCCTACGCAAAAGACCTACTCTAGATAATGAAGAAGTTACTTTAGATGAGAAGTTCATTCTCGAACTAATAAAGTCAGTTCTGGAACCTGATGAGCAAATCTTAGATTTCGAGTGTTGTATCGAGTCAAATGGAGGTGATGTTTAGTGAGTCGACCTGAGGGACTGCCTACCTGGGACGAATTAGTTAAACTCTCCGAGGATGATGCTAGAAGAATTCTCGAGCCTCTTGTAGCTCAGTATGACG
>JAFCZZ010000268.1 GCA_019314085.1 Deltaproteobacteria bacterium
CAGTATTCTAAGAGGTAAGAGCAACGAGACTCAGAGGGGGCCGAGACGGCCCCCTTTTTTATTGGGAGGGGAATTATGCTAAAGGTCGGGATCTATGGGGCAAGCGGGTATACCGGTCAGGAGCTCCTGCGACTGTTAATCGGTCACCCCGGCGCGGACGTCGTCGCCATCACATCGAGAAAATTTAAGGATACCCCTGTTTCTGAGGTCTATCCGGCATTTGCCGGTATGACGGATTTGCGCTTTGTGGACTCGTCTCCCCAACAGCTCGTGTCATCCTGTGACGTTGTGTTCCTGGCGGTCCCACACGGGAAGGCCATGGCGGTGGTCCCGGTCTTTGTTGCGGCTGGCGTAAAGGTCATCGACCTCAGTGCCGATTTTCGCCTGAGGGATGTCTCGGTATACGAGGCATGGTACAAAAAACACACCGCGTCCGATCTGATAGAAAAGGCCGTTTACGGCCTTCCCGAACTGTACCGGGCCGATCTGAAGGGTGCGAATCTTGTCGCCAATCCCGGCTGTTACCCCACGAGCATCATACTGGGGCTCGCGCCCCTGCTGGGGGAGGGCTGCATCGATTCTTCATCGATCATAGCGGACTCGAAATCTGGTGTAAGCGGAGCGGGGCGTGATCTGCAGCTCGGCTCGCTCTTCTGCGAGGTGAATGAGGGGTTCAAGGCGTATAAGATAGGGTCACACCGCCACACCCCGGAGATAGAGCAGGAGCTGGGACGGATAGCGAATACGGCGATCACCATCTCCTTTACCCCCCACCTCGTACCGGTAAGCAGGGGAATCCTGAGCACGATATATGCGAATCTTAACAAGAAGATCTCCGAGCAGGAGATAGTCGATATCTATCAGACCTTCTACGCCGACGAAAAATTTGTGCGCGTATGCATGGCAGGAAGCCTGCCGAATATCTCTTCGGTCAGCGGCTCCAATTTTTGTGATATAGGGTGTGTCGTTGACGAACGTACCGGACGGGTGATCATTGTGTCCGCGATAGACAACCTGGTAAAGGGCGCATCGGGCCAGGCAGTCCAAAATATGAATCTCATGTGTGGGCTGTCTGAGGACGCTGGTCTCGACCACATATCCCTTTTCCCGTAAGGGATCTGCACGATACAAAAAGTGCGCGAGGCATTCCTGCCTGGCGGATTGGAACATAACAATGAGCTTACGACTGTACAACACACTGACACGAAAAAGGGAAGAATTCATTCCCATAGAAGAGGGCAAGGTAGGGATCTATGTCTGCGGGATTACCGCGTACGACGTATGCCACATCGGACACGCCCGCTCTTCGGTGGTCTTCGACGTTATCTACCGATACCTGAAATACAAAGGCTATGATGTCACCTATGTCAAGAACTTTACGGATGTCGATGACAAGATTATCGGGAAGGCAATTGCAGAGGGAACCGACATCGCCGATATATCCGAACGGTATATCAAGGAACACAATGAAGACATGGACCGTCTCGGGGTAGCCCGGCCTACGGTGGCGCCCAAGGCGACCGAGAACATAAAGGGAATGATCCGGCTTATCGACACACTGATGGAGAAGGGAATCGCCTACGTTGTGGATGGCGATGTCTATTATTCGGTGGAGGGGTTTGACGGATACGGCAAGCTGTCGGGGAGGGGCCTGGACGATATGATGGCCGGCGCTCGGATCGACATAGACGAAAAGAAAAAGAATCCCTTCGATTTTGTCCTCTGGAAGGCCGCCAAGGAGGGGGAACCCTGGTGGAGCAGTCCCTGGGGAAACGGCAGGCCGGGGTGGCATATAGAGTGCTCCGTCATGAGCCAGCGGTTTCTGGGGGACACCTTTGATATCCACGGCGGCGGTGAAGACCTCATCTTTCCGCACCACGAAAACGAGATAGCCCAATCGGAGGGGGCCACAGGGAAACTCTTCGCGAAATACTGGATACACAACGGGTTCATAAAGATAGACAGCGAGAAGATGTCCAAATCCCTCGGGAATACCCTGACCATAAAAGAGGTACTGAATGCCTACCACCCGGAGGTGGTGAGATTTTTTGTCCTTCAGAGGCACTATAAGAGTTATATAGATTTTTCTGATTCCGCCATGGCGGAGGCGCGGTCGGGTATGGAGAGGGTATATACCGCACTGAAGGGTATAAAGGATGCAATTGGCGGGGGAGTGGACTCCTCCGACACCGCTGAAAAAGACCTCTCCGGAGAAGACGAGGAGGTGTTCGAAAAGGTGGGCACGCTCCCCGACCGGTTCACGGAGGCAATGGATGACGATTTCAATACCCCCAAGGCGCTGGGGTACCTGTTCGACACTGTCCGTATCATAAACGGATATATCCCAAAGGATTCCACACCCACCAGGGAGACACTCTTTGTCCTGGCCGAGGCACGGGACCGTATCAGGGAAGTGGGAAAGGTGCTGGGGCTGTTTCTGGAAGATCCCGATGAATATTTCGGAAGGGACAGAGATCGGAAGGTCAAAAAGTCCGGCCTTGATGTGGAAGAGATAGAACGGCTGATTGATGAGAGGAAAAAGGCACGGGAGGCCAAGGACTGGGGACGTGCCGATGAGCTGAGAGACCTCCTGGCCGACAAGGGGATTGTTCTCAAGGACACACCCACCTCCACCACATGGAAGATAGGATAGACGCCCCGAGGTTGTCTCCCCGGGGTTGGCCTGAGTCCGAACGCTATTCTATGGTTATATCCACGATCTCCAACTCTCTGACACCACCCGGTGTAGTAACCCTGACCTCGTCGCCAGGTTCTTTTCTGATGAGCGCCTTCCCGATGGGAGACGTGACGGATATCTGGTTCCGGCTCATGTCCGCCTCGAAGGGTCCTACGAGCTGATAGCGGGTTACCTCACCCGTGTTCACATCCTCTATCGTGACGGTCGCCCCGAAGACAACCCTCTCGTCGGTCAGATCCTTCAGTTCGACAACATTTGAACTCGCCAGGTTGTTTTCTAACTCCTGGATCTTCCCCTGAATAAATGATTGCCGTTCCTTTGCCGCGGCGTATTCAGCGTTTTCCGAGATATCACCGTGTTCCCTGGCTACCTCGATATCCTTTATATTTGCCGGCACTTCGACCTTCTTCAGACGGGCCAGTTCTTCCTTCAATCTTTCGAATCCTGCGCGTGTTATGGGAAACTTGTCCATGGCATTTTCTCCGGGTGACAGTTGCTGTGATTGACCGCCATAAAAATAGTAATGCACAGAGTTGAACTGTGCTCAACTCCATGCATTGGCTTTACCTATATATCATCTCCTGGGCTTTTTCAACCTATTATCACTTCCTTCCTCAGTGTTTTTTGCTGGTTGATATTTTGGTCTGCCCGTATTACACTTCCACAAATAAGCCGAAGGGTGGCCGGTGGCATGGGGAAAAACAACAAGATCCGCTATCCCATTCCAATCAGTGAGTGGTCGGAAGACGACCGCCCTCGCGAAAAACTGCTCAAATATGGGGAGCATGCCCTCAGCAATGCGGAGCTTCTGGCGATCCTGATCAGGACCGGAACACCCGGCAGGAGCGCCGTCGATATCGGCAGGGAGGTACTGCACCGCTTCAAATCTCTGCGTGCGATGAGCGGCGCCGACATCTCGGAATTCAGGGAGATCAACGGTCTCAAGAACGCGAAGATCGCGCAGATCAAGGCGGCCATCGAG
>JAFCZZ010000269.1 GCA_019314085.1 Deltaproteobacteria bacterium
GCGACTCCCCGTTCAAAGGATGTCGTGGAAGAGACCGGATATGAGAAATCACTCCTTTTCGTGCGCCAGGACAATTTCTTCGTTATCCGGGCGCTACACTGGGTTCGTGACGGCGGCTACCTGAAATATATGGATGTTAAAAAACTCGATCGTATCGACGGCATCTGGGTGTCAACGGAGATGCATGTAACAAAGAAAAAAGGCAAGGACACGGTACATAAGACCATCCTTAAGCTGAGCGACGTACAATTCAACCAGGACCTTGAATTTGATTTATTCACGATTCGCCGGATGGAAAAGGGGCTGTAGGACTTGAAACCGGATACGGGGACCCTTACGCTGAATAGTCTCACGATTGCTGTGATTGTTCTTTTCATGGTGTGCACAGTATTGCCCCATCCGTCTCTCGCCGCGGAGGATACAGCACATGATGAAATAATGAGCGGCTTTGACGATGAAAAACCCGCGGCTTCTGAGGATACCACGCGGGACACCCTCGAAGGCTTTGATGATAAACCCGGGACGGATGCCGAAAAATTCGAGGAACCCGCGGCATCAGATATTTTCAGCCTGGATGGGTATTTCAAGATGGGCGCTTCTTACAACTTCGCGCATCATACACCTGAATCGGGGGCACCCGACTGGCGGGGGCTGTCACGCCTTCGGCCGGAGCTGAATCTTGAGCTGAACGCCAGATTTTCCAGTTCATGGCAGGCGCGTATAAGCGGTAAGGGGACATACGATTTCGCGTATGAGATCAAGGGCAGGGATGAGTTTACGGATGACGTGATCGACAAGTATGAAAAAGAGTTCGAGCTTGGCGAAACGTATCTCCAGGGAAGCATTACAAAGGGGCTTGATATTAAGTTTGGCCGCCAGATTGTCGTGTGGGGAAAATCCGACAACATACGTGTTACGGATGTGCTCAACCCCCTCGATATGCGCGAGCCCGGACTGACCGATATTGAAGATCTGCGGCTCCCTGTTACCATGACCCGCCTCGACTATTACCTGGGTGACTGGAGCCTGACCGGCATCGCGATTCATGAGATCCGCTTTAACAAGGCACCGGAATACGGAAGCGACTTTTATCCCGGTTCACAGCCGGCGCCCTATGAAGATAAACCGGACTCCCGTTGGAGGAATACCGAGTATGCGGCCGCACTCAACGGGATTTTCAGCGGGTGGGATATCTCATTGTACTGGGCGGACTTTTATAATGACACCCCCCATACACAACGTGTATCCACAGGCCCGCCCCCGCAAACCGAGTGGAAACACGCACGTCTGAAAATGTATGGCGCGGCCTTCAACCAGGCGCTGGGCAACTGGCTCGTAAAGGCTGAGTCCTCGTATATAGACGGATTCGAGTTTTTCAATGCACCGGACCGGGAGTATTCGCGAACGGATGTGTTGGCAGGCGCTGAGTATTCCGGTTTTAAAGATACTACTCTCAGCATCGAGGCCGCAGACAGGCATATCAACGATTTTGATGACGCCTTAAAACTTTCTCCGGACAATGCCCGGGAGGATGAATTTCAGTGGGTAGTAAGATTGACCAGAGATTTTTTCAATGAGACCCTCACCGTAACCCTTTTGGCCTCCACATTCGGTGGGACCGGCCAGGACGGCGCCCTGCAACGGTTCTCCGCAGAATACGATGTAACCGACTCGATTCAAATAACGGGCGGGGTTGTCTTCTACAAATCCGGAGATCTTGCACGCTACCGGAATATCGGTGACAATGACCGCCTGTTTTGCGAAATCAAATACAGCTTCTGATGTCCGCGGTTTCAGAAACATTCATTGATCAGTACGTTCAAGGAAAAGAGGGCCCGGATTAACTGAGCACGTTCAGGTTATCGGTTGCCTGTTGACGGTAAAGTGTGGTATCAAGGGCAGATTCGTAAATTTCAGGATGTATATCATACTCAGGAGATCGATAATGGATTACAAGGATACACTGAATCTGCCAAAAACGGACTTTTCAATGAAGGCAAATCTGGCCCGCAAGGAGCCGGAGCAGCTTGAAAAATGGAACCAGATAGATATCTATGAAAAGATACGGGAGGTATCGAAGGGGCACCCGCGATACATTCTTCATGACGGCCCCCCCTACGCAAACGGGGATATACACCTCGGGACCGCGCTCAACAAGATCATCAAGGACATCGTTATCAAGGCAAAGAGCATGACCGGCTTCGATTGTGTCTATGTTCCGGGGTGGGACTGCCACGGCCTTCCCATTGAGCACCAGGTGGACCAGCAGCTGGGTGAAAAACAGTACACCATGCCGCAGGCGGAGAAAAGAAGGCTCTGCCGTACGTATGCCGCCCGATACCTCGACATTCAGCGGGAGCAGTTCAAACGCTTCGGCGTCTTCGGCGAATGGGATCATCCATATGTGACGATGGATTACGATTATGAGGCCACGACGATTGAGGAGTTCGGAAAGCTGCTGCTCAGCGGTGATGTCTACAAGGGGAAGAAACCGGTCTACTGGTGCGCCTCCTGCAAGACGGCCCTCGCCGAGGCGGAGGTGGAATATGCCGACCACACAACCCCCTCCATCTATGTGAAGTTCCCGATGAAGTCCAATCTGTCCGGTCAGTTCCCCGAACTTTCCGGGGAGAAGGTCAGTGTGGTTATCTGGACGACCACGCCGTGGACGATCCCCGCCAATCTTGCCATCGCGCTGCATGAGGATTTTAACTACGTGGCGGTCAAGGTGGAGGGAGAGGTCCTGATCTTCGCGGAGGAACTTTTGGATTACTGCCTGGACGCCTTCGGCCTCAGGGGGAAGGAATACGAGATCCTGACGAGATTCCAGGGCGGCGCCCTGGAGGGACTCAGGTGCCGGCACCCCTTTATCGAACGCGACAGCGTGTTGATACTCGCGCCCTTCGTGACCCTGGACGCCGGGACGGGATGCGTGCATATCGCCCCCGGGCATGGACAGGAGGACTATGAGATCGGTCTTGAGTATGGTCTGGATGTCTACGCGCCGGTCGATGATGACGGGAACTTTACCCCCGATGTGGATTTTTTCGCCGGCCAGTTCGTCTTTGACACGAATGACGCGGTGACCGAGAAGCTGGATGAGGTGGGGTCGCTTCTCGGCAAGATGGATATAGAACACCAGTACCCGCACTGCTGGAGGTGTAAGAATCCCATTATCTTCAGATCGACGGAGCAGTGGTTCATCTCGATGGAGAAGAACGGTCTTCGCGAGAAGGCCCTCGCGGCTATTGACAGCGTCAACTGGATTCCCTCGTGGGGACGGGACCGCATATACGGGATGATAGAAAACCGGCCCGACTGGTGCATATCGAGGCAGCGCTCGTGGGGGGTTCCCATCACGGTATTTTACTGCAAGGGGTGCGGCGCCTACCTGGCCACAAAGGAGATCCTCGATCGTGTCGTCGCCCTGGTCAGAGAGCATGGGGCCGACATCTGGTTCGAGAAGGATGCGAAGGAGTTTCTCCCCGAAGGGACGGTCTGCCCTGCCTGCGGCGGGAAGGACTTCAAAAAGGAGACCAACATTCTTGATGTCTGGTTTGACTCCGGTGTCAGCCACGCGGCGGTACTTGAAAAGCGGGACGATCTCGGATCGCCGTGTGATATGTATCTGGAGGGGAATGACCAGCACCGGGGATGGTTCCATTCATCCCT
>JAFCZZ010000270.1 GCA_019314085.1 Deltaproteobacteria bacterium
TTTGCCAACTACAAGGAGCATCCATACCTCTTTCTCATAGGAGCCTATCGTCATAATGAAGTGAATTCAAGCCATCCCCTGACAAAGCTAATACAAAGCGTCAAGAAAAACGCCCAGCCCCTGAAAGAAATCAGATTGGAACCTCTTGAGCCCGAACACTGCCATGAGATGGTTTCCTATATCCTCGATTCGCCTCTTTCACAAACTGAGGCTTTAGCCGGTTTTATAGCCGAACTCACCGAGGGAAACCCTTTGTTTGTAAGCGAGATGCTGTCTTATCTCCATAATGAAGATCTGCTCATTTTAGATGAAAACAGACAATGGCAATGGGACATGGACAGGATCAGGGAGTCTGACATGCCAACCACGGTGGTGGCGCTTTTTAGCTCAAAGGTGCAAAAACTCCCTTCTGATACTATTGACCTGCTCGAATACTGCGCTTGCATGGGAAACCTCTTCACACCGGATGAAGTTGGTCTGGTCAGAGAAATTACATTATTTGACACATTTGAAAAGTTGAAACCGGCCTTGGGCCAGGGGCTTCTGATAGAGAGGAAAGATCAATTGCAATTCGTGCATGACCGGGTACAAGAGGCGGTCCTGAGTACCATAAAACCTGAAAGGCGGCGGCAGATACATTGGCAGATCGGAAACCACCTTCTTTATGCCCTCCCCAAAGGTGCAGAACTGGAAAAACTGGATATCCTCTTCACCGTTGCCTCCCATCTCAACTTAGGAAGGGAGAGGGCCCTGGACAGAGAAACCGCCTACCGATTGTCGGATATAAACTTTCACGCGGGCAACAAGGCCCTGGACTCGCTGGCAACAGAGGCAGCCAACGACTATTTTCGACAAAGTCTTGACCTCTTACCGGAAGACTGCTGGGAGGTAAAATACGACAGGACATTTAAGATATACCAGAAATTGGCAAATACCGAGTTGATGTGCGGAAGGTATGAGATCTCGGAAAAACTACTTAATCAACTACTTGATCATGCCAAAACAGATCTTGACAAGGCGGAAGCCCTGGCCGAACAGACAACCTCACTCTCATCCATCGGCAATTTTATAAAGGCAATTGAAACCGCTAACCGCGGGTTGGCCTTTTTCGAAAAATCGATCCCGGACGATCCTGGGCTTGCGGAGAAAAAACGAGAGCAATTGATGAACGAGATCAGCTCTAAAGATTTTGACGTTTGGGACACCATCCTTAACATGCGGTTTACCACGGAAAGAAAAAGCAAGATCGAACTCGCCTTTTACAGTGAACTTATCCCGGACCTATACATGTCCGGTCTGGTGCCCCAACTTTATCTCTCAGCAGCGCAGTCCACCCAACACTGCCTGGCCGGTGGTATGGATGAGTCGGTGATCTACTCTTTTTCTATCATGGCCCTCTACCTGGGGGAGCAGGAAGAATTTGAGCAGGCCTTTCGATATGAAGACCTGGCCCGTAATTTGTCTGAAAGATACCCCAACACCTTTGGAGCTACCCGTGGTATGAATGGGGTTGTCTGGTGCAACGCGCATTCGAGGGGTCATCCCGAAGAAGTGGTTAAATACGCACTTAAATCGATCCAGTGCGGGAAGAATTGCGGTGATCTTTATAATGCAGGGCTTTCTTACGGCCCCTTGATGTGGAACCTTCAGGTACAGGGAGCCGACCTGGCCGCGATCGAAGAATATGCCAGGGAGTGTCTTCAGTTTTCTGAAAAATATCATTTATCTTTTTCTGTCGGCCTGGCTGAGGCGATGCAGGCCGGGTGGATAGGGCCAATGAAGAGAGGTTATACCCCCATCCCCATGGAGGAAAAGATTGAAAAATGGGAAAAAGATAATCATATTGCCTCTGCGGGAAGCTATTGTGTCCACATGGCCTTGAGTCATTATTATTTCGGAGAATATGAGAAGGCCGAACACTATTTGCTTGAAGTCAAGCGGTATCTGAGAGGGCTCACCGACAATGTACTGAAGCGACAGTGGCGTGTCTTTCAGGTGCTGAATGCCCTCAGGCTGTATGAAAGAGGAATCGTTTACAAAAGCAAAGAAGAATTATTAGCTTATGCCCAACCTCTCATCAAGAAGATTGAGACCTGGGTACAATTGGGACCGGTGCTCAAACCTTATCTTGCCTTTATCTATGCAGAATTAGAAAGAGTTACCGGGGAGTTCAGAGAGGCAAGGAGCCTTTACCTTGATGCCATAAACAGTGCCCATGAACAGCGATTCACCCTGTTGGAAGCTCACCTCAATGAGTGTCTCAGTGAACTTCTCAAGAGGGGTGGCTTAGATACAGCCGGGGTCTACTTGCAGGAAGCAGCGCGTTTGTATAAAAAATGTCATGCCGAACGAAAAGAGATCTTTCTAATGGAGAAATACTCGGAGGATTTCGAGGAAGAATTTGTTGCTTACATGCCGGTCGAAGCAGAACCTGGTACCTATACTCTTCCCAGTCTGGATGTTGACTACCTGATGAAATCCTCTTTTGCCATTTCGGCAGAGATAGACCTCGATGTCTTGTTGAAAAGAATTATGAATGTCGTCCTGGAGGTCCCGGGGGCGCAGCATGGGTATCTCTTGATTGAAGAGAATGGGAGCCTCATTGTCTGCGCTGAAAGCCACATCACCGAAAAAGAGGTAGTCAGGACTGCCAAATATAACCTTGAAGATGCCACAGATGTTTGTAAGTCTATCATCCGCTATGTTTATCGAACCTGGGAGACGGTCATTCTGGCTAATGCTTCGGAAGAGGGTGAGTTTAAGGACAATCCCGAGGTTCAGGCCATGCGGCTTCGGTCTGTTCTTTGTCTTCCATTGATCAAGCTATCTAAGTTGATCGGGATTCTATATCTCGAAAACCGTTTGACCGATTCGGTTTTCACGGCAGAAAAGACAAAGATGACCGAACTATTAGCCTCCCAGGCGGCCATCTCTTTAGAAAATGCCGGTCTGCTCGATGAAATGAAACGGGCAGAGCAGTCGCTTCGTGAAAGTGAGGAGATGCTTGCAGGGATTGTCGATTCGGTGGCCGATTGTATGCTCATGATTGACGAGCAATTTACTGTTTTGTGGGTTAACGATGTCGCCAGAGAATTGTTTAGCCCAGATGTGGTCGGCCAGAAATGCCATGCTGCTTTCCATCGCCGGGACAAGCCTTGCGAAATATGCGGTGCGAGTCGATGCTTCGAAGATGGCAGAGTCTACAAGGTTGAAGTCGAAGCTGTCGGAGCCGATGGGAAGCAACGAACCTTCTTAAGCACTTTTAGCGTGGCTGCACGACGAGAGGACGGTCGACCAAAGATAGTGCTGGAATTATTCCACGACATCACCGACCGCAAACAGGCTGAGGACAAGATCAAGGGATCGCTCAAAGAAAAGGAGGTACTTTTAAAGGAAATTCACCACCGGGTCAAAAACAATTTGCAAGTCATTTCCAGTCTACTCAACCTTCAGCTCGGATATATGAAGGATAAACATAGCATCGCGGTGTTCAAGGAAAGCCAGAACCGTGTCAGATCGATGGCGCTTGTCCACGAAAAACTGTATCAATCCGAAAACCTGTCGATGATTAACCTGGCTGAGTATATCCGAAGTCTGGCCGGTAGCTTGTTTCGTTCGTACAGAGCCGATTCCCGTGATATCACCCTAAAGATACACGCTGGTGAT
>JAFCZZ010000271.1 GCA_019314085.1 Deltaproteobacteria bacterium
GCCGGGGCCAAATACAGGATCAGCGCCCATTATCTCCAAACCGGCACTATTGGAGATGGTCCGCGGCAAAAGAAGATCCGCTTCCAAACCCGCAGCCCTCAGCAGCACAACGAAATTGGCAAGTGTTTCCATGTCACCCGGTGCCTGATCTTGTTGACGATCGGGGCTGTGTATGAAAACTATTTTCCGGGCATTACGAATAATCTCAGCGGCGTTGCCGATAGTCGCCGCATCAGTTCCAGACAGACGAGATACCTTCTTTATCTGGAAATCCCTGCTTGCCAAAAAAGTCTTAGCTCCCGGTATTTTTTTCACGATGTCTGGCTTGAAGTAATCTTCATCCAGCAGAACCTGCATTATTCCGTTCCACAGGATTGCTCCTCTTCCGCGCATTGGATCCATTGTCAGTGATGCCAGAAGCTGGTCGGTCGTACTGATCGCCGAATTGGAAACCACAAGCATGGCTCCTGCCTTCACCGCCTGTATCACATCCACAGCGAGGATCAGATGATCCGACTCCATCGAGGTATTATTGCAGATTATTAGATCAGCATCATTGATGCAAAATCTGTCGGCAGTTGAGGCGGTGTATCCAAAGGATTCATCCAGAAACCCGGCTTCCCTACCAGTGCCTAGGATCGAAAGTGAAGCAACATTATTGCTTCCAAGACCATCCCTAGCTATTCTCCCAGCCAGGTACTGTTCTTCATTAGTAAGCTCAGGTGATACGAAAACAGCAACCTTATCTGAGCCATACTTGTCTGCAACCTTTCTCATTCCCGAGACAATCAATTGTTGGGCTTGGCACATCTCTACTTTGCGCCGCTCACTATCACTGCGAATCTCCGATGCGGTGATTCTATTCTGTTTGACAAAGAGTTCATGGCCAAACCGTCCGTATCGGCAGAGGTATTCCCCCGGAACACCGGAGGTACCGATATAATAACGGCTATCACCAAACTTCTTTACCATAATTGGGCAAGCCAGAGAGCAGAAACCGCAATTCGTCTGTACATCATCCGTGTCGAGAGATGCTCGACCTGGAAAAGGATATTTCACAGTAAGCGCCCCGGTGGGACAAGAATCGACGCAGTTACCGCAACTGACGCAGCTTGTTTCCACCAGCGGATCGTTCATCGCAGGTCTCATTTCCGTCTTGAATCCCCGCTCCACAAGGCCCAAGGCAGATATGGGGAGTATCTTAGCACAGGTCCGAATGCACCTGGCACAGAGAACACATTTGTTGGGATCATAGGTAATGTAGGGATGCCTCTCGTCTACCTTGTGCTTGCGAACGTAACCTTTAAATTTATCCATGTCCACGTTGTACTTCTCGGCGTAAAGTCTCAGGTCACAGTCTTCGAACTTGACGCAGCCGCAACAAAGGCACCGCTGGCATTCATGCAAGTTATCCTCATACTCGAAGCCGGTAGCAACTTCCGTAAAGTTGCCTCTGCGAGATTCCACTTCAAGCATTTGCACCTCGTGACGTGGAATCTCCTTCACATCACCTAATTCGGTCTGGCCGGGCTTACTCCAGAACTCCTTTTTAACGGCAAACGGCTCCAATGGAATCTCCTTACTGGTTAGGTAAGCTTGGATGCCTCTGGCCGCTATTTGCCCATCTCTGATGGCATCAATGACAACTGTCGGACCATCATCGGCCGTATCTCCGCCAGCAAATACACCATTTATGTTGGTCTTCATAGTTTCACGATCGACCACAATTGTGCCCCACTTGGTAAGCTTTAGCTTCTTGCCCTTTACTTCGGTCAATCCCTCAAGCACGGGAGCCTGTCCTATAGCCGACACAGCCATCTGACATGGCAGTTCAAAGTCCGAGTTCTCCAAGGGAACCGGTCGTCGCCTGCCTGATTCATCCAATTCGCCTAACTTCATCCGGATGCAACGCAGCGCCTTGAGTTTTCCTCCTTCGGCAACAATACCAACCGGCGCGGCTAACTCCATAATTTCGATACCTTCCTCAAGGCAATCCTCAATCTCCATCTCATCCGCCGGCATCTCCGCCTTGGTTCGTCGGTAAAGAATTATCACCTTGTCAGCGCCAAGTCGCCAGGCGGTTCGCGCTACGTCCATGGCGGTATTGCCGCCGCCTACAACCACAATCGTGCCTGATAGTGAGGATGAATTCTCGGTTTTTTCTTGGAGGAATTCCGTTCCTGTTACTATACCTTTGGTACCAAACTCGCCTTCGACTCTCATAGGCTTACCGGCCCAGGCACCCGGCCCAATGAAAATTGCATCGTGCTTTTCTCTGAGTTGGTCCAGTGTGATATCTCTGCCAACGGTTACGCCATATTTAATCTCAGCCCCCGCTCTACAGATGTATTCAACCTCCGCGTCCAGCACTTCATCCGGAAGTCTGTATGTGGGAATGCCATAGCGAAGCATGCCTCCGGAATGTTTCTGCGACTCATATATAATCGGTTTGTGCCCCTTCCTACCCAGGAACCATGCGGCGGTCAGTCCTGCCGGACCTGCCCCAATGATTCCCACCGACTTGCCCGTCGGAGGTTCACACTCAGGACTGCCGTCGTATATGCCTGGAACATCGGTTATAAACCGCTTGATGGCATTTATACTTACCGGCTTATCCACATCGTTCCGGCGACAGACTACTTCGCATTTACGCACGCAGATCCTGCTGCAGATTGCTGGCAGCGGATTAGCTTTCCGGATTAGGTCAACCGCCTTTCGGTAATGCCCCATGGACGAAAGGGCTGTATAGCCCTGGATGTCGACACCAGCTGGACACCCCTCTCTGCACGGAGAGATGCAGTCTGCATAGTGGTTTGAGAGAAGCAGTTCCAACGCTGTTTTCCTGGAGGCAAATATCCGATCGTTGCGGGTTTCTATTTCCATACCTGCCTTGATCCTGGTGGCGCATGAGGGCACCAGATTGAGATGCCCCTTTACCTGCACTACGCACAGGAAACAGGAAGCGTACGGTTCCAATTCTGGTGAATAACAGAGAGTCGGTATATCGTCCAGCTCGTTCTCCCTGACGACCTCAAGTATTGTCTTTTCCGGAACGGCCTCAATTTCCTGCCCGTTGATCTTTATTTTTACGTTTTCCATGGATTCTTTTCTCAACTCTTGTATACAGCGTCAAAGTTGCAACTGGTTATACACTTGCCGCATTTAACACACATCAAATTATCTATTATATGCACCTTTTTACTTTCGCCGTTGATTGCCTCCACAGGACAGTTCTTGGCACAGACAGTACAGCCCGTGCATTTGTCTGGATTAATGTGGAATTCTACCAGAGCTGAGCAGCTTGCGGCGGGACAGTGCAACTCGTTTATATGAGCATCATATTCTTGACGATAATACCGGATGGTAGTGAGAACCGGATTGGGAGCCGTTTGGCCCAAGCCACAGAGGCTCGCCTCCTTAATCTGCCCCCCGAGATTTACCAGCTTTTCGATATCGCTAGGTTCTCCCTCGCCTTGGGTAATTCTAGTAAGGATCTCAAGCATTCTGCGCGTTCCTATACGGCAAAACGTGCATTTCCCGCAGGATTCATTTTGTGTGAAGTTCAGAAAAAATCTGGCCATTTCCACCATGCAGGTGGAATCATCAAGAACCACCAGACCGCCTGAACCCATGATAGCTCCAGTGGCGGGGATGGACTCTGAAATCCCTGCCATCCTTGATTCCTCCACCGATATTGAAGACCAGGTCATGAATAGTAGTGCCCATCGGCACTTCGACAAGCCCGCAGTGAACAACCTTTCCCGCTAGGGCGAAAACCTTGGTACCCTTGCTCTTCTCGGTGCCGTATGAGGCATAGGCCTTGGCACCGTTATTTATTATCCACGGAACATTCGCATAGGTTTCAACGTTGTTGTTGTTTGTCGGCTTTTGCCAGAGTCCCTTCTCCGCAGGAAAAGGAGGCCTGATTCTCGGCATGCCCCGCTTTCCTTCGATTGACGCAAACAGCGCCGTCTCCTCCCCACATACGAAAGCGCCCGCTCCCTGCTTGATTTTTACATCGAAGTCGAAACCAGAGCTCAGAATATTCTCACCCAGATAACCTTTCCCCCTGGCAGTCTGGATGGCAATGTTCAGTCTGCGAATCGCCAGGGGATACTCGGCACGGCAATAGATGTAACCGAACGAAGAACCTATCGCCTTACCGCAGATGATCATACCCTCAAGCACCGCATGGGGATCTCCCTCAAGCACCGACCGGTCCATGAAGGCGCCCGGGTCGCCTTCATCCGCGTTGCATACCACGTACTTTGTGTCGCTCTTATTATCAGCGGCGAAAGACCACTTGAGCCCTGTTGGAAATCCCGCTCCTCCTCGCCCCCTGAGACCGGACCTCTTTATCTGTTTGATGATTTTCTGTGGTGTCATCTCAAGCAGAGCTTTCCGTACGCCTCTGTAACCCCCTGCAGCCTCGTATTCTTCTAGTGATTCAGGGTCAATGGTCCCGCAATTCTTTAAGACAATTCTAGTCTGAAGCTTATGGAATTCAGCCTCGAACCCGCTCTTTGTACCGTCCGGAGCAATGCTCAAGGCAACATGTTCCTTCAACACTTCACCGCCCATGACATGCCGATTGTATATCTCATCAGCCAACTCAGGAGTAACTTCACCATAGATAACCCGATTGCCATCCTCCCGAACCTCAACCAACGGCTCACAATAGCACATGCCTATGCAACCAGTACCAGATATAGTAAAGGCGCCGGGATTCCCGGAGAGAAGCCCGTTCAGTCTGTCGTAGACCTGCCGAGCTCCCGCCGACAAGCCGCAAGTACTCATTCCAACAATTACTTTTTTCATTAAAAAACTCAAGATATTTTGTTAAACTTTTAGGTTTTTTACTCTCCTGTACGTTCAGGCTTGTTCTCCACAGCTTGCCGAGAATTTTTCCGTTCCGGCAGTCGTTTCCCTGCGTCGGTAGTTCCTCAGAAGCTTTCGCACCAAAGCAGGCGTAAGTCGGCCGTACGTTTCATCATTAATCATAATTGCCGGGGACAGTGAGCAGCACCCAATGCACGCAACAATACTAAGGGTAAATAGACCATCTTCTGTGGTACCCTCAACCTCTATGCTCAATTCATCTTCAATAGTCTCGATTATCATCGGCGCATTCGATACGTGACACGCGGTTCCATCACATGCCCTTATCACGTACTTTCCCTTGGGACGAAGCCGAAATTGGCTATAGAAGGTGACGACACCGTAGACTTCTGATTCCGGTATGCCGGTTACACCCGAAATATAGCTTATAGCTCTTCGGGGTATGTAGCCGAAATGGTCCTGAGCCGACTGCAGCAGCGGAATCAGTTCCCCCGGAGCGCCATCATACCGCCATAGGCGGTAGGCAAAATTATTTTCTTTCTCAGTCATGTAAAACTTTTTCCGACAGTGTTGTTCATTGCTTTAAATCAAAAACCGTGCCATTCTTGCTCTGGAATAGCAGT
>JAFCZZ010000272.1 GCA_019314085.1 Deltaproteobacteria bacterium
TGATATCCGTAACGATCTTCAGATCGAACTCGAGGTATGCGAGGGGTTCGTTGGTAACGAGGACGATCTCATCAAACAGCTCCCTGAAGATCCGTATCGTCCTGTCAATGATCCGCTCCCCGTCTACGCGTATAAACGCCTTGTTCTCGCCCATGCGGGCGTTTTTGCCCCCCGATAGTATGATTCCAGTCATCTGATCTTACAGCTTTCTTCTACTTACACAGCGTGAGGATATCAGCGATAACCTCTTCAGTATAATAATCCTCGATCCCCCAGACCTGCGCAAGGGCGTACGCGTTTTGTGCAATCTTTCCTATATCTCCTTCGGGTATCTGTGCCTCTCCGAGCGATACGGGGCTTCCGACGGACGCGAACCACTCTTTTAAACGGGCTATTCCCTCCCTTCCCGCCTCCAGGTCGTCCTTCTCCTCGATGCCGAAGATCTCGCGTCCCAGCCGTGCAAACTTCGCGGGATCTTTTTCAACCATGTACGACATCCACGCCGGGAGTATAATCGACAGCCCGGCGCCGTGCGCGATATCGTAGAGCGCACTGAGCGAATGCTCCATCATGTGAGCAGGGAGGCTGATCCCTCCCATTCCCGCCGAGGTCAGACCGTTAAAACCCAGTATGGCGGCCCACATCATGTTTGCCCTCGCGTCGTAATCCGCCGGATCCTTCAGTATGATCTGCGTGCTTTCCATAACCGTCTTCACCAGACCCTCCACGAGCCTGTCCTGGAGGAGACTGTTCGGTTCCGTATTACTGAGATACGGCTCCAGCATGTGCGCTATCGCGTCGACAGCGCTGTACGCGCTGTAGGCGGGGCTAAGGGTAAAGAGCGTCGTCGGGTCGAGAATGGATGTCTTCGGCTGGGCAAAGGGGGACTTGAAGCTGTACTTTCTGGCCCCATCTTCGCTGGTGATGACCGCCGCCTGGTTCATCTCCGACGCGCTGGCCGAGAGGGTGACAACCGTCAGGATGGGCAGGGCATCCTGTGCCGTCTTTGTTCGCATAAAGTACTCCCACACGTCACCATCCGTTTTCGCCCCCACCGCTATCGTCTTCGCCGTATCCATCACAGACCCGCCGCCGACCGCGAGGACCACATCGACCCCCTCTTTTTTCGCGACATCGATCCCCTTCAGGGCGTGGGACAGGACCGGATTCGACTTGGCACCGGGAAACTCGACGATTGCGAGGCCCGCCTCTTTCAGCGAGGCAATAACCTGATCATAGATACCGCTCTTCTTGATGCTCCCCTGGCCGTATACCATCAGGACCTTTCCCCCGAACACCCTGACCTCGTCACCGATGTTCCTTATCTGACCCTTCCCGAAGACTATCTTTGTCGGGTTTTCGAATACGAAATTTTGCATCTCCCGTTCCCCCTTGAAACGTATTCTTTCCCCTTTCGGAAGATTCTATACATGCGCCCGGGTGATCTGTCAATGAGCCAAACTATGACAAAAGCCTCTTTGACTTACCGTTTGTATTGTAGTAAGTCTGCGGGCTGTCGCTTTCGGGTCTGAGGGTTCGATTTGACAGGGATTTTCGGTGGACGGGACACAGGGCAGAGATGGATTCTGAAACACACAGCACCCACTGGGTGGAAATACTCAAAGACGGCGTTATCGGCGCGTGGCCCATCTGTCTCGGTTATCTTGCCATCGGCCTGGCCTTCGGCGTGATCGCCCAGAAGGCGGGTCTCAGCCCCGTGGAGATCGGTCTCATGTCCCTGCTCGTCTACGCGGGCAGTTCCCAGTTTATCGCCGTCTCGATGCTGAGCGCCGGGGCAGGCATCGTCCCCATCGTGATCACCACCTTTACCGTTAACCTGCGTCACATGCTGATGAGCTCGTCACTTGCGACCTTTATGCGCAATCTCGGCATATGTCGGCTCTCCCTCTTTGCCTACGGGGTGACGGATGAGAGCTTCGCCCTCAACAGCGCAAAGTTCAGGGACGGGAAGTGGGACTGGAGGCGTGCCCTCGTCCTGAATCACACAACGAATCTCACCTGGATCGCCAGCACGGTGGCGGGCGGATTCGGCGGACAGTTCATCCCCGCCGGGGCTCTCGGAATCGACTATGCCCTGAGCGCCATGTTCATCTGCCTCCTCGGCGGCGCTCGGAGTTGTCCTCAAAAGATCGCGGACATCCTCAAACGCGGAGGGACAGTCATGATACATGCCGACTATCTGTACATCCTGATCGGGATGGGGATCGTCACCTACGTGCCCCGATGGCTTCCCCTCGTGGTCCTGTCCCGCCGGAAACTGCCGGAGTGGTTTGAGCAGTGGCTCGACCTGGTTCCGGCGGCAATACTGAGCGCTCTGATACTCCCGATACTGATCACAACGGGGGAGCCCCGGCACCTCGATCTCGTGCGGCCCGAGCTTCTCGTGGCGCTGCCGACCTTTCTCTTCGCTATTAAGACACGGTCGCTGGCGGGAACCGTCGTCCTCGGTATGTTTCTCTTCTGGCTCGCCGGAAAATTTCTATAAGGAAGGTTACCACATATACCATGATTGTTTACGTCAAGCTCCTGCTGACCGCCGTCTTCTGGGGCGGCACCTTTATCGCCGCGCGGGTTGTTACACAGAACGTCGGGCCCTTCAGCGCCTCATTCCTGCGGTTCGCCATAGCGTCGCTGTTTCTTGTCTCTATCATCATACGGCTGGAAGGGGGACTCCCCCGTCTCAAGAGGCACCAGATCATCCCGGTCATCCTCCTCGGCATGACCGGCGTGTTCGCCTATAACATATTCTTTTTCCTCGGCCTGAAGACCGTCACGGCTGGCCGGGCCTCCGTCATCATCGCAATGAACCCGATCTTCATCGCCCTCTTCGCCCGTCTCCTCTTCAGCGAACGACTCAGCCGGATAAACGTGACCGGGATCCTTCTGTGCGTCACGGGGGCCCTCGTCGTCATATCGAAGGGCAACCCCCCGGCACTGCTGCAGGGAGGTCTCGAAGGAGGAGAGCTGTACATCCTCGGATGCGTCGCGAGCTGGGTCCTCTATTCACTCATCGGGAAGCACACTATGCAGGAGATCTCCCCCATGGCGGCCGTCACCTATTCCTGCCTGATCGGCGGCGCACTGCTCTTTGTCCCCGCCTGTATAGAGGGATTTCTTGCGGACGTTGCGGGATATCGAACGGTGGACTGGCTGGGGATCGCGTATCTCGGTTTCTTCGGCTCTGTCCTCGGAGTTACCTGGTACTATCAGGGAATCAAGAAGATCGGCGCCTCACGGGCGGCCGTATTCATCAACTTCGTCCCCGTCAGCGCCGTCATCCTCGCCGTCCTGCTCCTGGGGGAGACACTCGACATCTCTCTCATCACAGGCGGGGGCATGGTCATCTGCGGGGCATACCTGACTAACAGGAAAAAAGATGGTGCGTGAACGGGGAAATGAAATAAATCTGCCCGTCTTTCCGGTTTGATCCCGGGCTATGGCATCAAAGCGCCTTCGGAGTTCGGCTTTGGGCAGAAATATGTATTCTTCACACGGAAAAAACAACGGTTGAAAAAGGATACCGGCCTTCTGAACGGATAGACCCTTTTTGAATAAAACGTAAGCATATTGAGTTTGTCAAATCCATCAAGCATGTTCTTTGCGTGCCATTCTACCGTCCTGTCGTTCTGCTTGAACCCCCAGGTATTAAATCTGTTTGCCAGCTCAATGCTCCGGAATTCAGCTTCAAAATGCAGTGGGCCTGACAGTATCAATGGGCACATGTCCTTGATCTCTCTGACTGCCTGGGCGGCCTTTTCTCTCAATTGCTGACGTCCGTCCCTGAGATATGTCCTGCTTTCTTCTCCTGCTGTGTACGTTTCCTCTCGTTTATCGACGATAACCGATTGAGCCCAGGGTAATATCTGAAGCGCCTGTTCAACCGCGATTTTTTCGCCCGAGACAAAGCCAACGGGAATTCCGAATTCACCTAAATACCCACCATAGATATCCATTTCACAAACCGGCCTGCCATTTATCCGTATTTCAGAAAAGACACCGTAATGTGTGTGAGGGAAAAAAGCATTCTCTGTGCCTGACGCGGCGTGAATGGCTACATAGAGGACCAGATCGAAATCCGAGATATCGCCGTAGAATGACGGCTTTATGAAATGTCCGCCCACATACTTCGCCCGTGGATCCAGCTTGTCAATAAGGCAATTGAAACCCACTTCATGCGTATCGTTCACCGTGACGTGCGTCGCCCCTGCGTCAAAAGAGCCCTGAACAACGTGATTCACGTCCTCGGTCAGACAATGCCGGCCGTATTGCCATTCCGCGGTTCCCATCCTGCATTGACGCATGCGCCAGATTCCAAAACTTCCTTCGATGTCGGCAAATACCGCAACGTGCATGGCAGTACTCCTGTGGTAAATCAGAATGACGAATGCACCTGTCCGGCAGATCTCTGCTTATACGGGAATGATCGTTTAGAATCCTATCCAGCGCGTATTATTATCGAGGGATTCACGATCGGTAGATACATCATTGGCCGGAAAGTCCCAATCAGGGTATCCGATGGCAATGGCAATGATGATCCGCTTGCTTTCCGGAATCTCCGCAATTTCTCTCAACACTTCAGGATACAGAACGCTCTGATCCTCGATGCAGGTCCCGAGGCCGAAGTGGCGCGCGGCCAGGCAGATATTCTGCATCGCCGCCCCAAGATCGAGAAGAGGTCCGACATCGCTCAAGGATGTATCCGTCAGAAGAAGAATGCCGACCGGAGCATCAAAGAAACGGAACCCCCGCTCCATCCACGCAACCCTCTTCTGTTTATCCTCCCGGGGGATATCCATGAGGTTAAAGAGCCCCCTGGCTAGTTCTATCTGGCGCTCTCGGTATGTGCTGTCATTGGACCAGCTGACAACCTGGTGGTCCGGTTGCATCGGTTCCCCTTTGTTTAATTTCTCAACGATGGCTGATCGTACTTTGTTAAGAACATTACCAGTGATTACGGCAAATTCCCAGGGCTGCGTATTCATCGCCGAGGGGGCCCTGCAGGCTGCTTCAAGAATCTTGGCTAAAACGTCTTTCGAAACAGGGTCAGGCTTGAATCCTCGGATGCTTTTCCGTTGAATAATCGCTTCAATAATATCCATATGGTTGCTCCTTTGTATGAATAGCATCACCGTGGAGGGTGGAGCTGCAACGACTGTAATGGAAAGGGGAACCCCAAAAAATCATCCGCGTTTGTGTTAGCTTATCTGCTGATCAATTTCAAGAAGGAAGAATGGTCGAACGCCGAGCGTTATATGGTCTTCTTCTTAGTTTTTGTTGATTTCCAAGGCTTGAAAATGGAAATAAAGATCGTAGTCATCAATACCAAGACTTGAATAGTTCCAAAAATCAAATTCATCTTTTCACTGTATAAGTATTCTGAGTTGCTCAAAGATGATATTCCGATCTTTCCAGAAATTTCCATCATATTAGCTTCCCAAGGCCCAAGATAAAATGTTCCGAATAAAATAGCCGCTACGGTGACAACCCACTTGAATATCATCCAAGTGTGCTTGAAAAATCCCCAATTACTGAATGACGAGTAGATTAAACCTGTAACCAGACAGCCAAAAGCACCTGGGATTACAACCACTGCCATATCCACATGATGAACACTCTGATTTATTCCATATAAAACTCCGCCGTCATCAAC
>JAFCZZ010000273.1 GCA_019314085.1 Deltaproteobacteria bacterium
CGTGAATGGCGCCGCCGCTCAGGCGCCATGTCAGAAAGCTGTCGACATTCCCCCAGGCCAGTTCGTTGTTTTGTACCCGTTCATAGCCGTTCGGCAGGCCGGCAAGCACCTGTTCCATCTTGGACGCGGCCGCGAGGCTGTTTAGCGTGATGAACCCTTTTTTCATCAGTTCCTTCGCCCGCCGTTTTCCGCGTTGGTCCTGCCAGACGACGGCGGGACCCAGCGATCTGCCGCTGCCGCGTTCCCAGACAATAATGGTCGTCCGTTGCCCGGTAATGCCGATGCCGGCAAGATCTTTGGCGTCGATACCGCTGCTCGAGAGGGCTGTTTTTATCGTGTCCAGCGTGATGTGCCAGAGGCCTTCCGGGTCCTGTTCCACGAGACCGGGGGCTGGATAGCTGAGCAGGAACGTCCCGCACGCCGTGCCTTGCACCTGTCCGGATTCGTCCAGGACCATGGCCTGTACGTTGGTTGTTCCTGCATCGATCGCCAAGATGTATCTATTCATGGGGAATCAATATCTCCGGGGTCAGGAAGTTATTCGGGTCGAGCGTCCTCTTCAAGCTTCTCAGGAGATTCACGCCGGATGCGCCGATTTCAGCGGAGAGGTACCCCCGGCGAACGCGGCCGATACCGTGGTGGTGCGAGATACCGCCGCCGCCTTCAATGGTAGCCTCCATCACCCGGCGCCAGCAATCATGATACATCGCGTCCATCTTTGACGGGTCATCGGCCAGTGCCGCGAACGTAAAATAAACATTGATGCCGGAACGGTAGCAATGAGAACTGTGCCCCGAGGCGCTGAGCATCTTGTCGACCTTGTTCAGGGAAGCGATCGTGTTGTGATAGATCGGGCCGATTCGATCCCAGGTCGCGGCGATTTCGATGGTGTCCAGTATGATGTTCTGTGTGAGATACTCTTCGAATCCGGGAACATTATTTCTCTCTTTGAGCCATTCGGTCACGGCCTGCGCGGGGGCCGGTGCACATTCAAGCTCTTTGGCCATCTCCCCGCATGTCTTGATCTCCGCGTCGACCCGCTGCGCCGGGCCTTCATGCACCATGATAAGGAGGGAGTCGTCTTCGCGGGCGTACTCCTTGAAATTGCGTCTTGTCTCTATAAGATCATACTGCCGCATAACGGGGGGCGCCCACCCCGATTGCATGATATACCGCTGGAGCTCAAATCCCTGCTCCAGATTCGGTACGTAAAAGGCGCTGTATACCTGCTTCTCCGCCTTCCAGCGCAGAGAGAAGGTGACCGCCGTGATGATGCCCAGGGTCCCTTCACTCCCCAGAAAGAGGTGATTGAGATCGGGACCGGCGGCGGCCCGGGGTGTCAGGCGTGTCTCCATGACCTCTCCGTTGGGCAACACCACTTCGAGGCCCATCACCACATTCTCGATGCTGCCGTAGGCGCTGGAAAACTGACCCGCGGAGCGGGTGGCAACCCAGCCGCCAACGGTGCTCAGTTCGATGGATTGCGGATAGTGCCCGATGGTCATGCCCTCTTTGGCCACGGAGGCCTCGGCATCCGTTCCTCTGACACCGGCATCGAAGGTGGCCATCAGGTTGTGCTTGTCTACCCGGCGAATCCGTTTCATGGAGCTCATGTCAAGGAGCACCGTCTCAGGGGTGGCGATAATCCCGCCGCACACGCCTGACCCCAGACCGAAGGGGACCAGGAGCGCCTTATGCTCGTTGCAGATCTTGACGATTGCAACGACATCCCGGGTGCTGTCCGGGTTGACGACACAGCCGGGATTAGGGGCTCCCCTGCCCTGCATGTCCGCCAGCTTGCTCGACACCGAATAGTCGTGTCTGAGTTCCTTCAGAATGGTTGCATCGGTTGATACCTTTTCGGGTCCGATGGCCCGTTTCAATTGCTCAATAAGTGCTCTTTTCATCCGGAATGTTCCCCCTTACCACGCATCTGCCGCATCTCATCACTTTTTGAGAATACGCATCTCTTTGTGCCGGCGTTTCCGGCACAGCTCGATCTGATTGTTTTTTTCCGCCTCGGACCACTTCAGCAGATTTCCCATGGCCGCGGCCGCAGGCTCGAGTGCGTCCATGCCGCCGTTATCGTCAAAATTCGATCGGGCGCTTCTGCGCACCCAGTAGTCTTCCAGCGTCAGGGCGCCCTCCTTCTTCACGGCGAATTCAGCCTCCACGGCCGGGCCCGACTGTTCGGAAAAAAGTGTTAACGCCTCGGATCCGTATAGCCGGGCGAGACGCTGTGCTTCATCCGATGACAGACCCAATGCCTCAACCCTGACGGTAAATTTCTCGAACGGTTCGCCCAAATCGCCTCCGGGAAGGGGTTCGCCGTCAGTTCCAGCCGGTGACGGTTTCATCCCCAGCGTTTTCTGGCACTCGTCTCCCACCCGCTCTGCCATGGAACGGTAGCTGGTCAATTTCCCGCCGGCCACGCTGATCATGCCGCCGGGCCCGATGAACAGCTCGTTTCTCCTGGAGATCTCAGAGGGCTTTTTGCCTTCTTCTCCCAGCAGGGGCCGGATACCGGACCAGAGACCCACGATGTCGGCGTCGGTTAACGGCGCAACATTAAAGACGGTGCTGGCTGAATCCCTCAGGTAATTGATGTCTTCCCGGGTGATCCTGGGCCAGTATTCGGGTTTCGGATAAAAGGTATCCGTGGTCCCCATGTACACAAAGCGTCCCCGCGGTACGGCAAACAACCCCCTCCTGTCGGGCCCCTGCCAGCAGATGGTTCGTTCCATGGGGAGGCGGTCCCTTGAGAAAATCAGGTGAATGCCTTTGGTCAACTGCAGTTTATTTGCCGCCCTTTTCTCTTCCATTTTCCGGACGGCATCCACCCAGGGACCTGCCGCATTGACCACAATTTTTGCTCTGACCTCGAATGGTTCTCCCTTTCCGGACAGGACATCGCGTACCATGGCCCCGACCGCCCTGCCATTTTTCATTACGATGGTATCGACTGCCGCGTAGGTGACGACCGTGGCTCCATGAGCGGCCGCGCTCCGGGCATTAGCCAGTGTCAGACGCGAGTCTTCTGTCTGGTATTCAGGGTAGACGGCAGCCCCGGCCAGCTTGCCCCGTTTCACGCTGGGTTCGTTGGCCTTCAGCTCGTCCGTATCCCATATGACATGCCGTTCCTTTTCATCAACATGACCCAGTTTTTCATACGTCCACAGGCCCGAGCTCAACAGAGCCAGGGAGGCCTTGCTTCTGGCCAGCACCACCATGGGGTTGGTCAGGGACAGGTGAGGCGCCAGTTTCCTGACAATGCGCCGTTCGGTAGCTGCCTCTTTCACCACGGTCATCTGGCCCTGGGCCAGATATCTGGCGCCCCCGTGTATCAGTTTCGCGGACCGGCTGGATGTCGCCGCGCTGATGTCGCCGGCATCCACCAGGGCCACTCGCAGTCCTCGCATGGCGGCATCCCTCGCTACGCCGCATCCGGTAATCCCTGCCCCGATCACCAGGACATCGAACTGCTCGCGTTGCAGGGCTGCGAGATACTGCTGCCGCCGGGTTGCGTCTATTGCTGATTTGTTTTGTCGAGTAGACATAATATGACTCCTAATCTTAATTTCTGTAATTAACATGAGGAGTTTCAATGCCCCTCACAGAACCGGACTTGTGGATTTCCCACATCCGGCTCTTCAG
>JAFCZZ010000274.1 GCA_019314085.1 Deltaproteobacteria bacterium
AAACTCGTACTCATTGGTGCGCTGATTTTTAGTAAAATAATTCTTGACTTTAAACACAGTTGCTCTCCCATCCCCGACTGCATCGGGATCTTCGACAAGGGAGAGGGAGTTTTTCGGCGTTTCCCGAAGCCATCTTGATCATCTTCCAATCTTCACCTTCTTTATATATTCCACCAGTCCTCCCGCGTCGATCAGCTTCGCCATAAAATCAGGGATGGGCCTGGCCTGAAACACCCGGCCATTGCCTTCAATCCTTCCGGCGGCAAGATCGATGACGGCATCTTCACCGTCGGGCAGACTCATTGAAGCCCCAGCGGATTCCAGCAGAGGCAGACCGATATTGAAGGCATTTCTGTAAAAAATCCTGGCAAAACTCCCGGCAATAATCGCCCTGATACCAGCCGCCTTTATCGCGAGGGGAGCGTGTTCGCGCGAAGATCCGCATCCGAAGTTTTTTCCCGCGACCAGTATGTCACCGGTCGAAACTGCTCCCGCGAAATCCGGCCTGATATCGGCAAAACAGTTTTTTGCCAGTTCAGCCTCATCGGATACATTCAGGTATCTTGCGGGAATGATAACGTCAGTGTCAACATCATCGCCAAATTTCCATATTCTCCCCTGTATCATCAGCTTCTCCATTCCCAAAAATTCTTTTCTTTACAGTTCATCGGGTCCGCCAACCCTTCCCAGTACCGCGGATGCCGCTGCCACAAGGGGATTGGCGAGATAGACTTCGCTCTCCGGATGTCCCATTCTCCCTACAAAATTACGATTTGTCGTGGCCACAGCCCTTTCACCCGCCGCGAGGACACCCATATGTCCCCCCAGACATGGTCCGCAGCAGGGCGGGCCGATAACCGCCCCGGCGTCCAGAAATGCCTCCAGAATACCCTCCCGCATAGCCATTTTGTATATCAATGGAGAACCAGGCATGATTATCAGCCTCAGACCGGGAGAGGCTCTTTTTCCCTTCAGAACCCTCGCCGCGTCACGTAGATCTTCCAGCCATCCATTCGTGCAGGAACCTATAACCACCTGATCGATCGGGATATTCCCTACTTCCGAAACCGGACGCACATTCGATGGAAGGTGCGGAAAGGCAACCTGCGGCTCTATACCGCTCACATCGATATCGATCACCCGCTCGTAGTCGGCATCCGTGTCACTCCTGAATATATCGGGTTTTAAAGATGTTCTTCCGGCAACATAGGCAAGCGTTGTCTCATCGGGCTCCATGATGCCGTTTTTTCCACCGGCCTCTATGGCCATATTCGACATCGTGAATCTCTGATACATGGGGAGTCTGTTGATTGCCCCGCCGGAAAACTCCATGGCGCAGTAGAGGGCACCCTCAACACCCAGAAGACCTATCGTGTGCAATATCAGATCTTTTCCACCCACGTGGGGTTTAAGAGAACCTTCATATCTCAACAGAATGCTCGGAGGGACCTTGAGCCATATCTCGCCTGTGGCCATCACCGCTCCGAGATCAGTGCTTCCCACACCGGTGGAAAATGCACCCAAAGCGCCATAGGTGCAGGTATGGCTGTCGGCGCCGATGATAAGCTGTCCTGGAAGCACAAGCCCCTTCTCGGGGAGTATCACGTGCTCTATGCCGGACTCGCCCCCCTCAAAGTAATTTTTCAGGCCCTGCCGCCCGGCAAACTCGCGTACAAGCTTGACCTGCTCCGCCGAGGCGATATCCTTGTTGGGAACAAAGTGATCCGCCACCAGGATTACCTTGTCGCGGTCAAATACCTTCCCCACCCCTATCTCACCGAACACCTTGATGGCAAGGGGCGCCGTTATGTCATTCGCGAGGGCCACATCAACCTTTGCCTCTATCAAATCGCCGGGTGAAACGTGGTCCCGACCGGCATGAACAGCCAGGATCTTTTCTGTAATGGTCATTGACATATTCGTTATCTCCTGAGGGATTTCCCATTTTGCATCGTCACGTACTGAAAAGATTCAATCCTGTTCAACGCGTTTATATACGCCTTTGCCGACGCGACAAGGACATCGGGGTCTGAACCCCGCCCTGAAATAATACGTTTCTTGTGTCGGAGTTGAACGGTAACCACTCCCTGAGCGTCGGTGCCCTCCGTCACGGCATGTACCAGATATTTGACCAGACGGTGATTTGTGTCCGTAATCTTTCTGATGGTGGCAAAGGTGGCATCGACCGGACCAACACCGAAATATGCCTCCTGCATGACCTCCCCGTTTATCTCCATCTGAACGGTCGCGGTAGGGATTGCCGCGTTTCCGCTCACCACATTGAGGTACAGGAGCTTGTACTTGTCGGGCCTTCTGAATATATCCTCGGCAATGATTGCCTCGATATCCTCATCGAACATCTCTTTTTTTATATCCGCGAGTTCCTTAAACCGTTTGAATACTATATCCACTTCCTTCCTGGCAAGATCGAATCCCATCTTCTTGAGATGTTCCCTGATGGCGTTCCGTCCGGAGTGTTTCCCCAGAACAATATTCGTGTCCGGCACCCCCACCGCCTCCGGGGTCATAATCTCGTACGTCATCTTATCCCTGATAAGACCAGCCTGATGGATCCCGGATTCATGGGCAAAAGCGTTAGCCCCGACGATCGCCTTGTTGGGCTGAACCTGCACTCCTGTTATGTCAGACAGCAGTCTTGATGAGTGATATATTTGTCTCGTATTGATATTTGTGTGAAGTCCCAGGATATCCCTCCTCGTTTCAAGGGCCATGACAACCTCTTCCAGGGAAGCGTTGCCCGCCCTCTCACCTATCCCGTTTATCGTGCACTCCACCTGCCGCGCCCCCGCCTTCAGGCCCGAAATAGAGGTAGCAACCGCGACGCCGAGATCATCATGGCTGTGAACGGATATAACGGCATTCTTTATGTTGCCTACATTGTCAAACAGGTATGCTATCAATTCTCCGAACTCGTCCGGCATGGCATATCCAACTGTATCGGGTATATTAACGGTTGTGGCGCCCGCGTCTATAACAGCCTCTACTATCTCACACAGGTATTTCCTGTCTGTCCTTGTGGCGTCCTGGGCCGAGAATTCCACATTCCCGGTTAGACTGCATGCGTGTTTCACCGCACTGCGTGCCTCTTTCAGTACCTGCTCTCTCGTCATCTTCAACATGTGTTTTATGTGTATATCAGACGTTGAGATAAAGGTATGTATCCGGGGAAAGGCCGCGTCCCTGACCGCGTCCCACGCCCTGTCGATATCTCCAGGACTGGTTCTGGCAAGCGCGGCAACCTGTGATTTCTTTATCTCCCCGGCTATCCGTTGAACCGACTCGAAATCCCCCTCCGACGCGACAGGAAATCCGGCCTCGATAATATCAACTCCCAGCTTCTCCAGCTGCCTCGCGAACCTGAGTTTTTCATCGGAATTCATGCTGAAACCGGGCGATTGTTCCCCGTCACGCAGGGTTGTATCGAATATAAATACCCTGTCTCTTTCTGATTTCATCTATTCCTTCTCCTCCTGGACATAATCGGTTTCGCCATCTTTACTCAATTTATACTGCATACTGTCGACCAGCGCGTGCCAGCTTGCCTCGATAATATTTTCAGACACCCCGATAGTGGTCCACTCCTCACTGTCATCACGCGATTCCAGCAGAACGCGCACCTTTGCCGC